>CANQRI010000072.1 GCA_947626235.1 uncultured Clostridia bacterium
AAAATTTAGCCCTAAAAAACTAAATTTTTAGGGCTAATGTTTAAAAAATTTTGGGACATTTTCAAATTTCATTGACACTAATTTTATGTGACTTTTATGTGAATTAACTTTATCATTACAATTTTATAACTGTGATTATTACTTTTATATTATTATATCCTACTCTATAGTTGTATTTATTTTTCTACAGTTACTTTATTATTTATTCCATCACTTTCTATAAGAATTGTTCCATTCAAATCCGTTCTAAATATAGTTGCCCCTATTTTGGTTAACCTATCTAAAGTAACTTGTTTAGGGTGCTTATATGTATTATCTTTGCCTACTTCAATAACTGCAATTTCTGGTTTTATCTGATTTATAAAGTTTTCGCTTGAACTTGTATCTGAGCCATGATGTCCTACTTTCAACACATTAGTTTTAGGCCAACTTCTAGCTTCTTCATTTTGTTTTTCACTATCCCCCATAAATATGTAACTTTGCTCGCCAAAAACAATTCTTACTACTATAGAAGACAAATTTAAATCATCTTCACTATTTTCTATTCCACATTGCATTATTTCACATTGACTAGTTCCAAGTTCAAATTTAAAACCTACATCAGGTGCTGTTATTTTTAAATTTTTATTTGAAATAGCATCTAATACATCTTCAAAAGTTTTTGTATTGGTTTGCACTTTTGGCATATATATTTCGCCTATTTCAAATGAATTTATAATATCATCTAGTCCTCCAATATGGTCTTCGTGTGGATGAGTTCCTATTACATAATCTAATTTTGATATTCCTAAATTCTTTATTTCATTTACTAAAAAGTCTCCATCTTCATTGTTTCCTGCATCTATTAACATTGTTTTATTATTACTTATTATAAGTTCACTATCTGCTTGCCCCACATCAAAAAAATATATTTTTAATATGTCATCACCTTGCAAGTTTGCATCTATTCCAGTACTTTTTTGAATAGTTTTATCTACACTATTTGAAAAATCTTTTTCTATATATTGACCTATTTTTTCTCCATTCACAAGCACCATGAATAGCGCTATTACAAATACTACTATACTTGTAATTAGCTTCATATTCTTTTTCTTCGATTTTCTTCTTCCCATTTTACTACCTCTTTAGTTACCTATTTAATTTCTATATTCCATTAAGTCAACTCTAATTATTCCATAAATTGTCCATTTTTTCTTTTATTCTTTTAGATATTTCTTCTTGTTTTTCTACATCTATTTTATATTTTCCATTTTGATATTTTAGAACATTACCTTCCTTTACTTCTTGTGGAAGTTCGCTTTTATTTATTTCTACTTTCTTTCCAGTTTTTCTATCTTCACATATTGCTATATCTTCTTCAAATCTATCTACTACAAGTTCTTGCTCCATTTTTTTCAACCCTTCTGATAATTCTTTTATAAAATTATCTATTCCTTGACTTATGGTTTTATCTATTTTTTTCCAAATATCTAAATCCATATTTCCTCCTTGTTAAACTATTAGGGTCTGACCCTAATAGTTTAACCCTAATAGTTTAATTACTCTTCCTTGCTTGTATTTATTTTTAATAGTTTAAAAATTTCTACAATAACTATTGGCGAAAGTACTAATACTACTACTTCTATTATATTTTCCATTGGTAATACTGGTATACTAAATAAATGTCGTAGTTCAGGAACTAGCAATATTATAAACATTAATGCTGATGAAGCAAGTATTGCCAATATTAATTTACTGTTGTTAAATATTCCTGTTTTGAATATTGATTTTTTATTGTTTCTAATGTTAAACACATGAACTAATTCTGATAGTGCAAGTGTTATAAATGCCATTGTTTGACCTATTTCTACTCTAACTTCTTCATTTGAAAGCATTCTTACTTCTCCACTTGCATTTTGCATTTCGACGGCTGGAAGTAATTCATCTGGTGTTGAAAGCCCAACTATAAATGCTATTAATGTAATTGCCCCTATCATAATTCCTTGATATACAATTCTCCAGGTCATTCCTTTTGTAAATATACCTTTTTGTTTTTTTGGCTTCCTATTCATTACATCTTTTTCTGCAGGATCTACTGCTAATGCTAATGCCGGTAATGAGTCTGTTACCAAATTAACCCATAAAATATGAATTGGAAGTAATGGTTCTATAAGATTAATATCTATATCAAATTGTGATGAAAGTATAGGCGTTATAAGCATTGCTATAAATATTACCACTATTTCACCAACATTACTTGATATTAAAAATTGAATTGCTTTTAATATATTATCATAAATTCTACGACCTTCTTCTACTGCTGATACAACTGTAGCGAAGTTGTCATCTGTTAATATAACGTCTGCCGCTTCTTTTGCTACATCTGTTCCAACCATTCCCATTGCGCAACCAATATCTGCAGTTTTTAATGCGGGAGCATCATTAACACCATCTCCTGTCATAGCGACTATTTCTCCATTTTTTTGCCAAGCTTTAACTATCCTAACCTTGTGCTCTGGTGATACCCTTGCATATACACTATAATTTCTAATATTTTTCTCCAATTCTTCTTGTGACATTTTTTCTAATTCACTACCTGTTATTGCCTCACTATCTTCTTGTAAAATTCCTAATTCTCTAGCTATTGCTGTAGCTGTTATTTTGTGGTCTCCAGTAATCATAACAGTTTTTATTCCGGCTCTTTTACATTTTTCTACCGCTTGTTTTGCTTCCTCTCTTGGCGGATCTATCATACCTACCAAACCAACAAATGTTAAATCTTTTTCGATTTCTTGCATTTCAGCTTTTGATGGTAAATGATCTAATTTTTTAAATGCACTAGCCAACACTCTTAAGGCATCTTTTGCCATACTTTCATTGTTTTTTGCTATTACCTTTTTATATTCTTGTAAATCTTCCTTTACTTCTTCTCCTACTATATAATTTTTGCAACAATTCAAAAGTTCGTCTACTCCGCCTTTTGTATATACTACATATTCATTTTCTGATACTTTATTAACTGTTGTCATTAATTTTCTATCTGAATCAAATGGCAATTCTTCCACTCTAGGCATGCTTCCCCATACATATGATGGAAAACCTAACGTAAAAGCCATATCTATTAATGCTGTTTCTGTAGGGTCACCAGTTAATTTATTGTCTGAAGATACTTTTGTATCATTGCATAAAGCATTTATATATACTAATGTTTTTAAGTTTGGATTTTATTTATTTCCTCATCATCTAAATTTTTTATATCTATTATTTCATTATTTATAAAAACTTTTTGAACTGTCATCTTATTTTGAGTTAAAGTTCCTGTTTTATCTGAGCATATAACTGTTGCACTTCCTAAAGTTTCTACTGCTGGCAATTTTTTTACAATGGCATTTTTCTTTACCATTCTTTGAACCCCTATTGCTAACACTATTGTAGATACTGCTGCTAATCCTTCTGGAATTGCTGCTACTGCTAAACTAACTGCTGTCATAAACATCTCTAGTGGATCTTTTCTATATACTAAACCTATTAAAAATATAACTACACATATTACAATCGCTACAATTCCCAGCGTTTTTCCTAACTTATTTAATTTTTCTTGAAGTGGAGTTGCACTATCTACTGTTTCATTAATAATTTCTGCAATTTTTCCAACTTCTGTTTTCATTCCTGTTTCTACTACAATTCCTTTTCCTCTACCATAAGTTAAAAGACTAGAAGAAAATAACATATTTGTTCTATCTCCAATTCCCACTTCTTCTTTTATTACTTCTATATCTTTTTCAACTGGCACAGATTCCCCTGTTAAAGATGATTCCTGTACTTTTAAATTACTTTCTTCTATTAGCCTTAAATCTGCTGGCACATAATCACCTGTATCTAATACTACAACATCTCCTGGTACCAATTCTCTAGATGGTATAACTGTTACTTCTCCATTTCTTACTACTTTGGCTGCATGACTACTTAATTTTTGTAATGCTTCTAAAGATTTTTCTGCCTTATTTTCTTGAGCAACCCCAATAATAGCATTTACTATTACAACAACTAAAATTATAAGAGTATCTGTTATTCCTTCATTTTGTGATATTCCAACCACACCTGAAACAATCGCTGCAATAATTAATATAATTATCATAAAGTCTTTAAATTGTTCTAAAAATTTAATTAATAAACTCTTTTTCTTTTTAGCCTCTAGCTCATTATAACCATATTTTTCTCTGCTTTTTATAACAGCTTCTTCACTTAAGCCTTTTTTTAAGTCTGTACCTAATTGCTCTGCTGTTTCGGTTAATGATTTCTGATACCACTTTTCTTCCATAACAACATTCATTCCTTCCTTGTAATATGTACAATAATAGAGTATTGCTCTTTTTTATTTTGAATATTATTCAGATATTTTATACTCTTTTCAAACAGTCTTCTTTAATGCCTTTCCTTGATTTTCTACTATTCTTTTCAAAATAAAAAGACTTTCAAAGAGAATATACATTTTCATGCACATTTCTTTAAAAGTCTTGCTTACCTTTTAGGTTACTAACCAGATTATATCGCGATTGTTGATTAGTAGTTTATAAGCTACTCCCTTTTACACTAAATTATATATTGTAAGTATTATATCATTCTGTATTATTTTTTCAAGTGATTTTACAAATTTTATATTCAATAATTTATAAATTACATTTCATTTAACACAATTATATTTAGACATTAATACTACATTATATATTTTAATTGATTTTGTGTGAGTACAATATAGCCTATTTTCTAAAAAATTGCAACAAAAAAATATTCGAATTAATCAACTAAATTTTTGCTAAAATAATCATTCTATAATTATCGTCTTCTGTACAAGTAGACAATGTAATTTCTGGTTGATTATTCGTATTTCTTTTTATATAGCTTGTTTCTTCAGGAGATGCTAAAAATTTGTTATATACTGTGTATTCTAATCTTTTTCCATCTAGCGTTGTTATATATATTTTATCTCCTATTTGTAAGTTTTTATTTTTAGAAAAGATACTATTATAATTATGACCTACTATTAAATTGTTTCCGTCTACATTCAATTTTCCTGATGAATATAATAAGCATGGCGCAATTTCCATTCCTTGTGCTGTTACTTTGCTTAATATTGGCATGTTAACACCTGTTCTTGGTATTTCTATTTTTCCTATTGTTGATAAGCCTTTATATTGGCTTGGTACTGCAGATTGCTCTGTAGTTGTTTGCGTAGATACTTGTGAGCTTGGCTGTGGTGCTACTTTTGCACTTTCATTAACTTGTGTTTGTTGTTTATTCACAGTAGTATTTTGATTTGTATTTTTTGTTTGAGTGCTACTTGAATTTGTTTTTTCTGTAGTATTTTTTTGATTTACTGTAACTGATGTTTTTTCTACTTTAGCTATTGTTTCCTCTTTAATAGGTTCCTCTAAAATTTTTTGTGTATATTTACATGCTACAGTTGACTTTACTGTTGTATATTTCTCAATGTTCTCATTAGTGAAAAAATTACTAATAGCAATTACGAAAATGATGACAGAAAAAATAATACAAATGCTAATTGTAATTGCTACATTTCTGTGGTTTTTACACATAGCATTTTTTCACTCCTTTTATTCAATTCCTTAAATATTTTATCACTTTATTTTACATAATGCAATAGTTTTAGCAAATTTTATGTAAATTTGCTAAATTTTATCTTATTAATTGCATTTACTTTACAAAATTGCATTTAAGCTTTTACTAAACACACTTCTTTTCATTCTTATTATATATTACTTTTCTATACTATATTTTACTCAAATATTGACTTTTTATTAATATTTGTGCTAAATTTAATTATAGATATTTGCAGGTATAATTTAGTGGTAGAATGTCATGCTTCCGACCTGATAGCGCGGGTTCGATTCCCGCTACCTGCTCCACTTGAAAATAAAGGGTTATATTAATTTAATATAATCTTCTATTTTGTTTTTGGCGTAATTTTAGCGTAATTTATTTAGTTCAATGTCAATATTTAAGAAAGCATGTTGTCATTTTAATACAATTAACGAGGTTTTAAATAAAATGATTAAAGAAGATATAAAAAAATATTATGAAAATACCCAAAATGCTTTACCACATTCAATGGTAATGAAATTTATAGATATGAATATAGAGCCTAAAAATGCTATTGATTTAGGCTGTGGAACTGGTAGAGATACGATATATTTAATAAAAAATGGTTGGAATGTCCTTGCTATAGATAGAGAAAATACTAAAAAAATCATCTCTAGTAAATTAGATAATGAACAACTAAAAATGTTTAGGTTTAATTGTCAAAATTTTGAAGATATTGAATTAGAAAAAAATAATTTATTAGTTGCTAATTTTAGTATTCCTTTTTGTAAGAAAAAATATTTTAGTGAATTTTGGAATAAGATAACTGATAGCATTTTAAGTGGCGGATATTTTGTAGGAAATTTCTTTGGTTTAAATGATTCATGGGCAAAGATAAAAGAACAAATGGTATTTTTGACAAAAGAGCAAGTATTAAACTTATTTAATGATTCGTTTGAAATAGTAGAATTTACTGAAGTAGAAAAAGACGGAAAAACTAGATTAGGAAAAATGAAACATTGGCATATATATAATGTTCTAGCCAAAAAAAAATAAAAATTATTGTAATTAAAGGTTCTATAATATTAGTTGGGGTGGTAAATGCCTCAACATTTTTTTGTAAAAAAATAGCATTTATCTAAACTCT
>CANQRI010000073.1 GCA_947626235.1 uncultured Clostridia bacterium
GCGGAAGTACTACAACTTTAACTTTGAAGAACCTTAATTTAAGAGGTAGCCAAAAATATGGCGCACAAGCTTATGATGGCGGACACCTTATTTTAAATGGCGTAACCATTGCAAACTGTGAATATGGTGGAGTATTAGTAAATGGTGGTACTCTTGAAATTATAGACTTAACTTTATATAGAAATAGAAATAATGGAGACGCTAACAATGGTATAGAAATTGCAAAAGCTAGCAATTTAACAAATGATCCTAAAGTAATAATGAATGGTACTTTATCATCAGACCAAACAGAAAATGTTATTTATCTTGCTACAAACGATTCTTTAACAAACTTTGATGTAGAAAATACAGAAGGTACAAAAGACAAAATTTTAGCATCTGGTAATAAAGTAGTTGTAACAGATGAAAATAACAACATTTTATTCCAAAGTAATTCAAATGACAATGTAGAAGTTGGAGGCACATCAGATTATGTTCCAAATGTAATTGTAACAATAGCATTGCCAGAGAACAAAACTACAACTGTTTCTGTACAAAATGGCACAACTCTTACAAAAGAATCATTAGCTGAAAGAATTAAGTTAGAAGAATTAGGATTTGCAAATTACACTATAGCAGGTTTTTATACAACAGGTGAATACACTACAGAATATGATTTTAAAACTCCTATTACGCAAGCCGTTACAATATATGCAAAGCTTAATGCAAAGGCACAACCAGACGTAACTCCAAAAACTGGAGTAGAAACTCCAATAGAATTAGCTATGTTTATGTTTGCTATTTCTACTCTTGCAGTTGTTACGCTAAAAAGAAAATAAACTTTATAATAAAAAATAAAATGACGCCTACATTTTTAGCATATATGTAGGCGATTTATTTATTATGGTGAGGAGATTATGAAATTAAAAAAAAATACTATTAAAATATTTTATATTATTTCAATTATATTAATGTTTTTTTCAGCTTTATATATTATCAAATATTTTTACAATGCACACAGCACACAAAAACAAAGTCAATTACTAAATGAAATTGAAATTGCCCAAAATGTAGAAGTACCAGATGAAAACATAGAAAGTGATAATGTAATAAATAAGTCTGAAAGAATATTAAAACTTGAAGAATTACAAAAAGAAAATCCAGAAATAGTTGCCTGGATTGAAATTGAAAACACGAATATAAATTACCCTGTTTTGCAATGTTCTAATAATGATTTTTATATGAATCATAATTATCAAAAAAAATACGCTTCTAGCGGGTCATTGTTTTTAGATAAAGATTATTCTTGGAATAATGAAAACTCTAACCTTTTAATATATGGTCATAATATGAAAGATGGCACTATGTTTCAAAACCTGCTAAACTACAGTAGCATAGACTATTATCATACTCATCCAAATATTAGATTTACTACTAATGCCTATGATGCAAATTTTGAAATTATATCTGCTTTTCGATCAAGGGTATATAATCAATCAGATACAAATGTATTTAAATATTACTATTACACAAATATTAAATCTGAAGAGGAATTTAATGAATATGCTAAAAATGTAAAACAAGCATCTTTATACAATACTGGAAAAGAAGCTTCTTCTGGAGATGTTCTAATTACCCTATCAACTTGTGCTTATCATACAAACAATGGTAGATTTGTAGTTGTTGCAAAAAAGGTGCTTGATTAAGCACCTTTTTATATAGTGTAATTTTGTGTTGTATAAATATACCACGCACCTCCTTGGTGTCCCCCCTCTCCTGTTGGGTTATATAATGTAATTAAAACTACAACTTCTGGGTCAGATATTGGCGCTACTCCAATAAATGAAGTTACATATTTTCCAGTATTTACACCATCTTCAGACGTTCCTGTTTTTCCTCCAATTCTATACCCTTCTACTTTTGCATTTTTACCGTGTTCCTTCTGCTACAACCGTTTCCATCATACTTAGCATATTTTTTGCAGTTTGTTCAGATATTACCCTATCCTTTTTTACAACTTCTATATCGGTTACTTCTTTAGTTTGACTATCTACTATTTGTTTTACCACTCTTGGCTTAATATATGTTCCTCCATTTGCAATTGTAGATAGCATTGTAGCCATTTGTATTGGTGTAACCTCAAACCTTTGACCAAATGCAATTGTTCCGAAGCTCTACTGGCCCTACCTTTTCTTCTTTTAAGAAAATACTTCCGGCTTCACCTGGTAAATCTATTCCTGTTCTACTTAAAAATCCATATTTATTTAAATATTCATAATATTTATGAACTCCTATTTTTTGTCCTAACCCTATAAAAACTGGGTTACACGAATTCATTAATGCTTGCCTTAAACTTTCACTTCCATGTGGTCTATAATATCTCCAACATTTCATTCTTACCCCTGCTATTTCAATTGAACCAGTACAACAAAATTCTCCTTCTTTATCTGGTGTTGTAAGTCCTTCTTCTAATGCTGTAGAAGCTGTAATTAACTTAAATGTAGACCCTGGCTCATATGTATCAGAAACAGCTTTGTTTCTCCACATTGCTTGCAAATTTTTGCTTTTTTCTTCTTGTGGTAAAGAATCCCATACACTTTTTAATTCCTCTGTATTGGGTGTGTATGGCTCATTTAAATTATAGTTTGGATAACCAGCCAATGCCAAAATATCACCATTTTTAGGATTCATTACTATTATATTGCCACCATCTGTACAAGCATTATCTATACATGCCTCTTTTAAATATTTCTCTGCAATGCCTTGAATAGTGCTATCTATAGTGAGAATTAAATCATCTCCATCTATTGCATCTACATAGCTTTCTGTCGTGTCTTTTATATCTCCTCCTCTTGCATCTGTTAGTTTAATTATCTTACCTTTCTCCCCCTTTAGTTGTTCATCATAAATTGCTTCTATTCCATCTAGCCCTTGATTATCACTTCCACAAAATCCTATAATTTGTGATGCCAAATTATTTAAAGGGTAATATCTTTTGGTATCTTCATCTATATTAATACCTTGAGTTATATTATTTTCTTTCATCCAAACCCTTAACTTATCGGTTTTCTCTTTTTCAACTTTTTTGACTATTGTTTCTATCGAACTATTTTTACTTACCTTTTTTAAAATTGTTTCATAATCTAATTCAAATATATCTGCTAAACTTCTAGCAACCTTTTCTTTATTATTTTTGCTAATATTTACAGGGTTTACTGTAACGGTTTCAACCGTTGAGCTTACCGCAAGCACTATTTTACCCGTAGCATCATAAATAGTACCCCTTCTAGGGTTTATACTTCTATCTAAAGTTTGCTGTACATAGGCCCTTGCTTGCAATTCTTCTCCTTGAAATATTTGAATACAAAATACTCTTAAAGTTAATGCACATAGTATCATCATTGCTATAACAAGCTCTATTCTCATTCTCTTTTTTCTTGCTATGCTTCCTATTGGTTCAACTTGTTTTACTTGCTTTTTATTTATTTTTTTAAAATTTAATGGCTTTTTATTCTTAAATTTTCTATATTCTTTGTTATTATCTTGTTTATTTATTCTTCTTTCCATCTTTCTCTTTAGTTTTTGCTTTTCTGTGTTTTTCCTATCTTTCATTTTACATTTCATCCTTTCGCTTTTTTAAACCAAATAAATTAACCTCTCTAATAATTTATATTAGAAAGGTTTTATTTTATAACTTTGTCGCAATAATAAAAAACTTTGAACTTATATTGGTTCAAAGTTTTTATTTTGGCTCTGTTAAAAATTTAATTATTTGGTCCCACCAGCTCAAGTCTTCTTCAATTACTACTTCTTCTGTTGCTGATTCCATGTAATCTTCTTTAGGTAATACAACATATTTCTTTTGAGAATTATCTAATTTTTGCATTCCTAACATTGCTTTTGCAGATTGTTCTATATTGTTTAAATTTAAACTATTCTCTATGTTTACTCTTAATTGTTCATTTTCCTTTTCTAATGTTGCTAAATTTCCTTTTAGTTCTTCTTTTTTATTAAAACTTTCTGTTATAAGTGAGTTCCTATAGCTTATCGAAAATAATATAGCAAAACCAATAATAATATATAATACTACTTTTGCTTTTAACTTTACTTTTGTATTAGTTTTTGTTTTGTTTGCTTCTGATGCTTTTGATACATTTACTTTCTTCTCTGTATAAGCTGATTTCTTTTTTCTAACTGGTTCTTTTATTGGTTCATATTCTGGTTGTATTTTTCTTGGGCTAGTTTCATATTGGTAACCCATATATCTTTGATATGCCATAATTACTCACCTCTTTTCCTTTAGTTTCTTATATTTTTATTTTCCTTGTTTTCATTTGTTTTATACTTCTTGCATTCTAAATGCTTTAATTTTTCTCAAAAATTCTTAATTTTGCACTTTTTGATCTTGAATTTTCTTCTTGTTCTTCTTTTGTTGCCTCTATTGGCTTTTTATTTATTATTTTACCTTCTGACTTGCACCCACATACACAATATGGTAAATCCTTTGGACATGTACAAATTCCTTCTTCTTCAGTAAAAGCTTTTTTTACACTTCTATCTTCTAAAGAGTGAAATGTTATAACACATAACCTTCCACCTGAATTTAAAACTTCTATGGATTCTTTTATTGTTTTAAATAATGGTTCTATTTCATTGTTTACTTCTATTCTTATTGCTTGAAATGTTCTTTTGGCAGGGTGCCCATTATTTTGTTTTGATAAAGGTATTGATTTTTTTATTATTTCTACTAATTCATTTGTTGTTTCTATCTTTTTTATTTTTCTTTGTTTATCTATATTATTTGCAATTTGCTTTGCAAATTTTTCTTCCCCATATGTCCATAATATTCTTTCAAGTTCCTGCACACTATATGTATTTACTACATCTTGTGCTGTAAGCATTTGATTTTGATCCATTCTCATATCTAACACAGCATTTGACATATAGCTAAAGCCTCTTTTTTCTTCATCTAGTTGATATGAAGATACTCCTAAATCCAAAAGAATACCATCTACTTTTTCTATTCCTAATTTTTCTAATATCTCTTTTATATTATCATGATTTCCATGAATGTATTTTACATTCTTATATGCATTTAATTTCTGTTTTGCAGCCTTCAAAGCATCTTCATCTCTGTCTATTCCTATAAGTAGTCCTTTTTCAGATAGTCTTTTTAAAATTTCAATACTATGACCTGCACCACCTAAAGTTCCGTCTACATATATTCCATCTGGCTTTATTTTTAACCCTTCTATACATTCATTTAGTAAAACTGGTTTATGTGAAAATTCCAATTATATAACTCCTAATTAATTAATTTTTTAATAGTATAGCAGTTGGTATATAAAAAATACCAACTGTTAACTATACTTTCTTATTAGCTATTCTTTTGTTTTTTACAGCTTTTCTAATATTTATCTTTTGATTTTTGGGTCAAAACCTATGCTTGGTTTCTCCTATTTGCTATTTTCTAAAAATCTTTGCTTTACAATGTTTTTGTTTAATTTTTTTCTTTCGTTAATTTTACTTCTTCCTTCGTGTTCTTAAGTTTTCTTTAGTTTTAACTTCTTCTTTAGTATTTTACATCTTTCTTTAGTTTTAATCTCTTCTTTTGTACCTTTATTGTTTTCTTTAGTTTTAATTTTTTTCTTTTGTACTTTAAAAATTTTATCTTTTGTTTATTTTCACTTGTTTGAAATTTTATCTTTTGTGTTCTTAAATTTTATCTTTTGCACATTTTCTTTTTGTCTTCAGTGTTTTTATATAAACTTTTTCAAGTTATATACCAAGCATTGTCATATTTTCAGCAATTTCATCTGCTGATATATTTTCATCGCTATTGTATTTTTTCCATTTGTCTTTGTTCCATATTTCTAGTCTAGTACCTACTCCAATTATTACTACATCTTTTTCCATATTCGCATATTCTCTTAAGTTACTAGCTATTAAAAATCTTCCTTGTTTATCTATTTCACATTCAATAGCGCCTGAAAGGAAAAATCTCACAAAGTCTCTCGCATTTTTGTTTGTAAGTGGAAGTGTTTTTAATTTTTCTTCAAAATTAGACCATTCATTTTGTGAAAAACCAAATAAACAGCCATCTAAACCTTTTGTAACTATGAACTTATCTCCCATGTCTTCTCTTAATTTTGCTGGCATTATTAATCTGCCTTTTACATCTAGAGAATGCTCATATTCACCTATTAACACTTCACTCACCTCCTGGACATTTTGTTCCACTTCGTTCCACTTTGCTCCACTTTTACTAAATTTTATTACAAGTCTTTATAAAAAGCAAGTACTTTTCACAATTTTTTTAATTTTTTCAATAAAAATAGCAAAATATAAATATATTATTTTGTAATATATCTATATTTTGCTTTAACTACGATTTAATATTTACCATTTATTGTTTTTTATCATTCTCATCAAATATTTGTCCAACTAATTTTTCTAATATATTTTCTATACTTACTATTCCTATTGGAATTCTTTCTTTATCTGTTATTACTGCAAGCATTTGAGAATTTTTTTGCATAATTTTAAAAGCAGAAAATATTTTTTCATCTTCATCTAAAAGCTGTGGCTGTCGTAACATATCTATTATTTGATTTTTATTTTTTATTCCATCTGCCCCATAATTTATAGCAATATCTTTAATATTAAATATACCTATTATATTTGTAATTTTATCTTTATATA
>CANQRI010000074.1 GCA_947626235.1 uncultured Clostridia bacterium
CTGTTTCATATCTTCCTATATAAAATCCACCATATGTTTTTATGCTTTCTATTGTTTCATTAAATTGTGCCTGTAATTCTTCATATAGTTCATTTGCTGTCATTCCATCTAAATTAGTTTGTAGATTAGCATCAGTATCTTTTTCTGGCACTATTCCTGGCTCGTAATTTTCATTCTCATATCTTGACCTTCCTGAATTAGTAAATGCATATAATTTTGATATTTTCTGTCCATTTACTTCTTCATATATTCTGTCTACATTAGGCACTGGTACCCATACCCATTGATTTCTTTCTGCTCGTGCATCATCTATATTTCCATCATTTACTACTCCATCTCCCTCATATATTACAAAACCACTTTCCACACTATTTTCACTAGCTACGCTTGATTCTGTATATCCTTTTGGAACAGGCACTGTTTTTCCATCGCTTGATTGTACACTTTTTACTTTATTATTATCCCATTGGCTGGGATCTACACTTGTACTTGCTACAGTAACTGCTTCACTTATTGACATCGTTTTTGAATTTATAGCTGATGGATTATCTGCTTGTACCTTTTGTAGTGAACTATAACTGTTTTTTCCTATTACTATTCCTATAATAAGTACTACTATTAACAATATTACTATCAACATATTTTTTACTTTCTTTTTAACCATAATAAAATTCATTCCTTCCTAATCTTGTAAAAAAGATACACTAACTTATATTTGTTCAATAATTTCAAAAACAAAAATAGACCTTTATTTAATATGCTTTTTGCATACTAAATAAAAGTCTATTTTTAAACATATATGAAAGTATAACACTTTTAGAGTAGATTTTATCTACTCTTGCTTCTTTTACTAAATTAGTATCCGTGTGTGTGTGTGTGTGTGTGTACAGCCTCAAGGCTTTCATGTGTTACTTTCATAGTGTACCTTCCTTTTACTTTTATTATTTACATTATATAAACTTTCAGTTGTTTTGTAAACACATACATTTCAGCATTTTTCGACATTTTTTCCTTGTAAATAAGTTATAAGTAAGATTTTACTTGATTGTTTTCATTTATATTACATTTTTATTTCACAAATATTACAGTTTAAACTATTTCAATTATAAGTATAGAATTAACAATAAAATTTAACATTTCCTGAATTAATTATTTTCCACATTTCGACAATTTGAAAATAATGTAAACAAATATCTTCACAAATAATATTTAACTCTCTTTCAGGTATTTTACTTTTATTATGACAAACAATATAACCACCAGATTGAGTTAACCAGACTTTAGTTGCATTAGCTGTTGGTGTCCCTTTTGATATATGAACATGAATAGGTTCATCATTTTCATTTGTCCAAAAATAAATTTTATATCCGTTTCAATTCAAAAATACTAGGCAATTTCTAATCCTCCTATTCGTGCATATTTAAAGAAAAAAGATGAACCATTTTTTACAATTTCTAAAAATGTTTTCTTTTCTTCATCAGAATAATTTCCACTTTCTAAAACAACTTCATAGCTTGGTAGCTCAACAACATAAGTATCAAATCCTTCTTTTGTTGGTCTTTCAAATGTTACACGAATATATTCTTCTCCCGTTTCTTTTTTCCCTATGTTAGAAAATACTCCTGTTGTTCCATCAGGATATTTAGCAAATTCATATGTCATTATTTCATCACTCTCCATTAATTATTCTCATCTATCTTACTATATTATAAACTATTTTTACAAAAAAATCTACATATTTATTTTATGTATAATCAAAGGCTGTCCCAAATTGCTCAATTTATATTTAAGCCCAGTATTTCTTTTCTTGTTATCTGCATTTTGTATCATATACTGCACCAAATTAGCATTACCTATTATAATTAACATTTCTTTAGCCCTTGTCATGCCTGTATATAATAGGTTTCTAGTAAGAAGCTGTGGTGATGTTTGTGGCACAACCATTATTGCAACATCAAATTCACTTCCTTGTGCTTTATGTATTGTAATTGCATAAGCGTGCTCTATTTGGTCCATTTCTGAATATTGATAGTTTGCAAATTTATCATCATCAAATTTTATGGTAATTACTTTTTCTTCATCATCTATTGCTTCAATTACTCCCAACTCTCCATTAAATATTCCTGAACCATTTTCATATTTTCCATCTATTTCTTTTTCCCAGAAAATATCATAATTATTTTTTGTCTGCATTACCCTATCATTTTCTCTAAATATAACATCTCCAAAAGCTTTTTCATTTAATATTGAAGGTGGATTTAAGTTTTCTTGTAATATTTTATTTAGCTCTTTTGTTCCCAATTTTCCTTTTTTAGTTGGAGTTAAAACTTGAATGTTTTTAAAGAAATCATAATTTCCATAATTTTTTAATCTTTCTTTACATAATGATATTATGTTATATAATATTTTGTCTTGATTTGCTTCATTTATATAGAAAAAGTCCTGTTTTAATTCCTTCTGGTCTATCTCTTCTTCATCTTCTTTATTAGATTTCGTCGCTTGATTTTCGTCATTAAGATTTACTGTTTGCTTATCATTACTAGATAGAAAAGTTTGACCTTCATTTACCCTGTGTGCATTTAATATTATTTTACTTTTAGCTGCTTGTCTAAAAATTTTGTTTAACACTATTGTTGATATTTCTTCTGAATGAATTAAGTCTTTTAACACTGCCCCTGGTCCTACAGATGGTAATTGGTCTATATCTCCAACTAATACTAATTTTGTTCCTTGATATAATGCTTTTGATAAATAATTCATTAAAAACATATCTACCATTGACATTTCGTCTACTATAACTACATCTGCGTCTAGTGGTGCCACTTCATATTCTTTATTATTAAACATTCCTTGGTCTGATTCAAATTTTCCTATTTCTAATAACCTGTGCAATGTTTTTGCTTCTTCTCCTGTTGTTTCTGTCATACGTTTTGCTGCTCTTCCAGTAGGTGCACATAAAACTACTTTTTTACCATTTCTTTTGTACATATCTATAATACTTTTTATTATTGTTGTTTTTCCTGTACCAGGTCCACCAGTAATTATACATACATTGTTTTCATTTACACTTTCTATTGCCTCTTTTTGCTTTTCTGAAAGTTCTATATCTGAATGTTCTTCTATTAATTTTAATTCTTTTTTTACATTGTTTATTTTTTTGATATTTTTACTTTTATTTAAAATTTTTATTTTATCTGCTACATTTTCTTCTGCCTTGTAAAAAGCTGATAAATATATCCATCTTTCTTCTCTATTTTCGTCTACCACATCTTTTTTCTCTGTATTTTCTTCACTGCTCTCACTTGCTATATTTTTCTTTTCTTCACTTTGTACTTTTCTTACTTCTTCTACTATATCCCCTTTTACTTTAAGTTCTATTATACTTTCTTTTATATCTTCATCTTCTACTGATAATAGTGTTTTGCAGAAGTCTATTAAATTTTCTAATAATACACAACAATGACCATTATATGATGCACACATTAAAGCGTATTTTATTCCACTTTTTACCCTTTTTTCATTATTATATGGAAGTCCTAAATCCATTGCCATTTTATCTATTTTTTTGAAGTCAACATTATTAGCAACATCAACTAATATATATGGATTTGCTTCTATTTCTTCTATTGCTTTTGTTCCTAATGCTTTATATACATTTTTTGCATTTTGAACACCAATTCCAAATTTTTCTAAAAAACCTACTATTTGCCATAGCTCCCAATTTTCTACAAATGTTTCTGATATTTGTATAGCTTTATCTACAGTTATTCCTTTAATATTTGCAAGCCTTCTTGGTTCAAATTTTAGCACATGAATAGTTTCTTCTCCAAATTCTTTTATTATTCTTTTAGCTGTAGCTGGCCCTACTCCTTTAATAGTTCCATTTGACAAATACCTCTCTAGTGCCCCTAATGTTTCAGGCATAAGTTTTTCAAATGTATTTACTTTAAATTGCTCTCCATAATCTTGGTGTACTACAAAGTTACCTTCTAATTTTAAAGTATCTCCAACATTAATAAAAGGTAAATAACCTACTATTACAGTATCTCCATCTTGCGTTTCAAACTCTGCTACAGTATAACTATTTACCTCGTTTTGATAAATTATATCTTTAACTTCGCCTTTAATTTCCAAAAAATGTCCTCTTTTCTTTATAAAATGTTCTTATTCCAAATTTATTCTTTTATATTCGCTTATTTTAAATTTTCTCTTATTTTATCAAAAAAGAAATGTTTTTACAACATTTCTTTTTAATAATCTATACATTTTTAATTCCTTCTATTATTTCTTTACATTCTCTCCAATTTGTAACTTTTATGCAACTATAATCTTTACTTAATTTTTCTAAAATTTCTTTTGTATCATCTGTAGAATTTAAGTCTGTTACTATTATATCTTTTACATTTTCTTCTTTTCCATATAAAATTCTAAAAAGTATAGAACGTAGAAAGCCTTCTATTCTGTTTTCTTGGTTTTTTACTGCTATTATAAAATAAATTCCTTCCGATTTTAAACTTGTATGTAAACTTATGCTTAATATTGCTTTAACTAGTTCTATTGCTCCATAAATTGCCATTGTCCAGAGTATTGCATTTAATATAAAATCTCCCATATATATGCCCCCTAATAACATATAATATGATAAATTTTATTGGACGGTTCCAATTTTACACTCTCTTATAAAGTTTTTATACGGCCCTTAAAATTCAAACTTCTAGAACATTTTATCTTTCTTCTTCATCATGCTCTTTTTTCAAATTTAAAATGTTAGATAATCTATTATAAATTTGTTCATGTATATCTTCTATTGTTCTTAATTTACCATTTTGAACACAATCAATTTGGTACCAACCATATTTTTTTGCTACATCAAGAGCTGCACTATGTGCATCTCTTAAATGGTTTTCATCGCTTTCATGAATGTCTTTTTGAGCTGTATGTGAAAATTTATTTTCTCTATCTTTTATTAACTCTAATGCTGTTTCTACAGGCATATTTAAGAAAAATACTTCAGTTGGCTTTGGAAGACCATATAAATTAAATTCAAAGTCTAATAACCAATCCAAAAATTTTTCTCTTTCTTGCTTATCATCTATTTTTCCAGCCTGATGCACCATGTTTGCTGTTGTATACCTATCTGCTAGTATTATTCCACCATTTTTATAGTATTCTTCATAATCTTTTTTATATGTTGCATACCTATCTACTGCATAAAATGTTGAAGCTATATATGGGCTTATTTGTTTTGCATTTTTTCCAAATTCTCCTGATAAATACATTTTTACTAGTGCTGAACTTGGTGAATCGTAATTTGGAAAACTCATAACTCTATAATCTATTTTTTGCTCATCTAAACTTCCTTTTAATAATTCAAATTGAGTTTGTTTTCCACTTCCATCTGTTCCATCAATAACAAATAATTTTCCCATATTTTTTTACTTCCTTTCCTACAATTTTATACTGTTTGCATACTTATAAAATCTTTAATTAATATTTTATTTTCTTATTTCCATTCCTTGTTTTTCTATTGCTTGTATAATCTTGTTCAATATATCATTTATCTCATCGTCTGTCAATGTTCTATCTTGAGCTTCAAACTCTAAAGAATAGGCTATGCTCTTCTTGCCTTTTTCTACATTTTCCCCTGTATAAACATCAAACACATCTGTACTCTTAAGCAAGTTTCCGGCAGCTTTCTTTATTACTTTTGCTATTTCTTCTGAAGCTAGATTTTTTTCTGCAATAACTGCTAAATCTTTCTTTATGCTTGGGAATTTTGATATTTCTTTATATTTCATTTTTCCTGTTTTTATTTCTAGTAATAAATCTAAATTAATTTCCATTACATATACAGGTTCTTTTGAAACAGTTGGATGTAATCTTCCAACTATTCCTACTTGTTTACCATTTACTACTATTTGTGCCGTTTGACCTGGATGAAATTCTTGAGGAATATTACCTGCTACAAAGCTATATCTATTTTCATATCCTAAATAATTTAATAATTCTTCTGCAATACCTTTAATTATATAAAAATCTACTTGTTTTCTATTGTCTACGCCTAAATAATATTCACCTGACATTAATACACATAATTTTGAATCTTCTCCATATTCTCCATTTTTCTTATAGAAACCTTTACCTATTTCGAAAATTGAAACATCTTTTACATTATGTGCTTTATTATATTCGTATATTTTTAGTAATGATGGTATCATACTATATCTTAATGTATTTCTTTCTTCTGTCATTGGGTCTAATAATCTTACCATTTCAAATTCGTCTAATGTAAATTTTGAAGCTTCTTTATCATTTACAAGTATATATGAAAGTGTTTCATTTAATCCTAATGAAATCATTTTATTTCTTATTTCTCTTGGAACTTTATTATAGCTTCCTGGCCTTACTGGAAGAATTGGTAATTTCCCTTCTATATTATCTACACCATAAATACGTCCAACTTCTTCTATTAAGTCTTCTTTTATGCTTATATCTAACCTTCTTGTAGGTACATATACTTTTATAGTTTTTCCTTCTTCTTTGTATTTGAAACCTAACTTTCTAAATACTTCTAATACTTCTTTTTCAGGTACTTCT
>CANQRI010000075.1 GCA_947626235.1 uncultured Clostridia bacterium
TTTATAGCTATATGTTCTGGAAGTAACACTATTATAATGGCAGCAGGTGCAAATTTAGCAACAACTTTCGCAATTTTAGCAAGCTTTTTATATTTATACATATATTATTCAATAAGAAGAAAGGAATTAGGAAAGGAAATAGTTTCTTCAAGAAATTATGGTACGAGAAGCTTATTAGGGACAGTAAAAAAAATACTATTTGTTTCAATTCCAATGTCACTTAGCGCAATATTAGGTTCTATAAATAGAAATATAGATTCAATGACAGTAGTAAGAGGACTTAAAACTTTTATGAGTGAAGAAAAAGCAATAAAGCAATATGGAATATTAAGTGGAAAGGTAGATACTTTAATATCATTGCCATTATCATTTAATATAGCCTTTGCAACTGCATTAGTTCCATCAATAACGTCGGCAAAGGCTAATGGTGACAATAAAACTATACAAAAAAGAGTAACATTTTCATTGCTTATAACACTTCTAATAGGTTTACCATGTGTGGTTGGTATGATACTATTTTCAAAACAAATATTAGAATTATTATTTCCAAATGCACCAGAAGGGTCACTTATATTTAGTGTAAGTGCAATTGCAGTAATATTTATGATTTTAGAGCAAACGGTAAATGGAGCATTACAAGGAATAGGCAAAATAGTTACGCCAGCAGTTGCATTATCAATAGGGGTATGCATGAAACTTATTGCGAATTTAACTTTAATTCCAATAAGCAAAATAGGTATAATAGGAGCATCTATTGGAACAATAATATGCCATGCGATATCATTTACAATTGGGTTTAGTATATTAAGAAAAAATTTGAAATTAAATTTAAGTTTTTCGAAATTTATTATAAAACCTATTATTGCTACATTAATGATGGCAGTATGCTCATATGGTACGTTTATAGTTTTAGGTGGCATAGGAATAGGAAATTTGTCTATAATAATATCAATAGTAGTAGCAATTATTATATATATGTTATCAATATTAATATTAAAAATATTTTCAATGGAAGAAATTTTGATGCTTCCTTGCGGAAATAAAATTTACAAAATTTTAGAAAATATGGGACTGTACGGAAAGCTCTGAAACGCATACTACAAAAGACTTTGAACGACATGAAGAAATGAAAACATACGGCGGTAAAGGTTTCACTAAAAGAAAAAATGAAAAAAAAGAAGGATTTTAAAAAATATTGGCGAATAATGTTAGTAGTAGATGAAAAAAAGAATCTACATATGAATCTTATTAGGAGGTAATTTAAAATGAACAAATCTGAATTAATCGCAGCTATCGCAGCTAAAACAGGAGAAACAAAGAAAGACGCTGAAGCAACATTAAACGCTTTCGTTGATGTTGTAAGACAAACTTTAGTAAAAGGAGAAAAAGTTCAACTAGTTGGATTTGGTTCTTTCGAAGTAAGAAAGAGAGCAGCTAGAAAAGGAAGAAACCCACAAACTAAAGAAGAAATAAAAATACCAGCTTCTAAAGCTCCAGTATTTAAAGCAGGAAAGGCTTTAAAAGACGAAGTAAACAAAAAATAATTTGTGAGTTAATATATAAATATATGAATTCATATCAAGAAATTGAGAAAGCACTTGTTTAACCTATGTTAATCAGGTGTTTTTTTAAACTATAAGGGACGGGGTTAAATAGTTTAGTAGAAATAAATTAAAATATTGGCAAAACATTAATGTAATATTTATTTAGGAACATTTTGTGGGGACCAGCAAATTATAGATTGTAAAAAATTTTATTTTATAAAATTTTTTAACAAGCTATTATGAAGCTGGGAGTTCCTAAATAAATATTACATTAATGTTTTGCTATAGAGTAATCAATCCACTAAACTATTTAACCCCGTCCCTTATAGTTTAGCATTAAAATACGAAAACTGAATATATATGAATATATAGATTTAAGTTTAATTGAAAGTAGGGGTAATAATGCTATTAAAAGCAATAAATATAAGGAAAAATAAAATAAAAATAATATCAATATGTTTAATTGTATTAGCATTAATTTCAGTTTGTATTTATTGCGTGCTTGCTAATAGTGAAGAGGAAAAGGTAGAAGAAGAGAAAAAATATATAAAATGGGTTGAATATAATGTAAGTTTAGATTTAATGGAGAAAACCTCAAAATTGGATATAGATTCTCATAATAAAAATGAAGAAGTAAAGTTAAATTGGATAGAGTTACTAGCATATTTGGCAGCTAAATATGGAGGAAATTTTAGTTTATATAAACAAAAAGATTTAGATAATTTAGTAGAAAGATTAAGAAGTGGGGAGCAGATAGAGGAAATTACTAAAGATATGAAGTTATATTCATATTATTTTGAAAGTTATGATGCAATTTTAAACCAATTTATAGGTGATTATGAAATTGAAACTTTAAATAATGATGGAAGTAAAACTTATAAGAAAAAATATGGTATAAAGGCTTTCTTGCCAATAGCGAAAAATTATGGATTTAGTCATTATAATGATTTTGGTGCATCTAGGTCTTATGGATATAAAAGAGTGCATTTAGGAAATGACTTAATGGGGTCTATAGGAACGCCTATTATTGCAGTAGAAACAGGTGTTGTAGAAGCACTTGGGTGGAACCAATATGGTGGTTGGAGAATAGGAATAAGAAGTTTAGATGGAAGAAGATACTATTATTATGCTCATTTGAGGAAAGATCATCCATATGCTAAAAATATGGAAGAAGGAAAAATAGTAGAAGCTGGAGATGTAATAGGATATTTAGGAATGACGGGATATAGTACTAAAGAAAATGTAAATAATATAAATGTTCCGCATCTTCATTTTGGAATGCAACTAATTTTTGATGAATCTCAAAAAGAAGGAGTTAATCAAATTTGGATTGATGTATATAATATAATAGATTTTCTAAAAAAGAATAAATCTGAAGTATATAAAGCATATGAAGATACAAAGGATTATGAGAGAAAATATGATATTATTGATCCAATAGTACAAGAATAAAAATTGAAAGGGGGGACGGTTCTAAATTTCTGAAATTTTAGAACCGTCCCAAAACTCCGGAAATTTAGAACTGTCCCCAGATTACTATTTTTTTAAATAGAGTTTTACAAATTCGCAGTTTTCTGCAGTATCGCCATTTTTAGCCATAGAAATAAAATTTTCAACTATTTCTCTTGTATATTTATCATTTTTCTTTTCATAGAACTTTTTTAATGGTTTTTGCAAATCCATCATAACTTTTGTAGCTTTATTTACATTTTGTTCATTCAATAATTGCTTCATTCTTTTCATTTCGCTTTCAAAAATTTCTTTGCCCACATCGGTATTTTTTAATTGCTCAATTGTATTTTCATCTGTTATTTCTTCCAATTTAATTTCTTTATTTTTAATTTTATATCCAAGTATTTGTTCAAAGTCTGCATCTGAAACATCTTTTACATTGCCGTCAAAATATTGTTTAGGAACTTTGCTAACGATATTCATATCTCCATCTACATCAATAATTGCAGTTAAAACAATGTCTTTACTAGATTTTCCAACTAATATTTTATATTCACCTGCTTCGACATTCCATTTTTTTAAATTAGTGTCATAATATTCAAAAGCAGATTTATCTAAAGTAATTTTTATTTGTTTTTCTTCTTTAGATTTTAATTGAATTTTTTCAAAAGCCTTTAATTCTTTCTGGGCTCTATATATTTTTGAATTAAGTTTTTCTACATATATTTGTGCGATTTCTTTTCCATCATAATTTCCAACGTTTTGTATTTTAAATAATATTTCATAGTTATTTGCATTTTTATTAATTTTTATATCTGAATATTCATAGTTAGTATAGCTTAATCCATATCCAAATGGATATAAAACGTCAATGTTCATTTTGTCAAAGTATCTGTAACCCACATAAATAGACTCTTTGTAAGAAACATTTACTTCATTACCAGGGAAATTATTGTAAGATGATACATCTTCTAATTTTAAAGGATAACTTTCTGCAAGTTTTCCACTTGGATTATTTTTACCAAGTATAGTATGGACCATTGCTTTAGCTCCAGCTTCGCCACCTAAATATCCAGTTATAATTGCCTTTACATCATTTTTCCATGGCATAGTAATAGGGGAGCCATTTGACAAAACCACAATAACATTTTTATTTACTTTAGTAATTTCTTGTATCAGTACATTTTGATTTTGAGGCAAATCTAAAGTTGTTCTATCTATACCCTCGGATTCATAATTTTCAGTAAGACCTACCAATAGTAAAACAATTTCATTGTTTTTTGCAACTTGTATAGCTTCAGCCAAAAGTTTTTTATCATTTTCGCTTTCTATTCTTTCATAACCTTGTGCATAATCAAATGGAACATTTTCACTTAATAGACTTTCATATGCAGTTTCTAACTTATATATATTAATTGTAGAACTTCCTGCACCTTGATAACGTGGCTTTTTAGCCATGTCTCCAATTACTGCAATTTTTTTAGTTTTATTTAATGGTAGTATATTGTCTTCATTTTTTAATAAAACAATAGATTCTTCTGCTAATTTTAAAGCAATATCATGATGTGCTTTTTTATCATATTTTTCTATTTCTTTTTCTTCACACTCAATAGCAATATTTAAAATTCTATCAACTATTTCATTTAAATAGTCTTCTGAAAGTTTTCCAGTATGTACAGCTTCTATAATTTCATCTACTCCATTGCCTCTGCCACCAGGCATTTCAAGTTCATTTCCAGCAAGTAATCCTTGTAGCCTATCATTGTTGGCACCCCAATCAGTAACGGTAATACCTTCAAAATTCCATTCTTTTTTTAGAATGTCTAACAAAACTTTATTTTCACTGCAATATTTTCCATTTACCTTATTGTAAGCTGTCATAACTCCCCAAGGTTTTGAATTCTTTACTACATATTCAAAAGCTTTCAAATAAATTTCTCTTAAATTTCTTTCGTCAATTAATACATCAATGGTTCTTCTTCGATTTTCTTGATTATTTACTGCAAAATGCTTTGCACAAGCGCCAACATTATTTTCTTGAAGTCCTTTTACGTACTCGTTTGCCATTATAGAAGTTAAATATGGATCTTCTGAAAAATACTCAAAATTCCTTCCACATAAAGGGTTTCTTTTAATGTTCATAGCAGGACCTAATACCATATTGATATTTTCACATTTTGCTTCTTCTCCTAAAGTTTTGCCATAACAATATGCTACATTTTTATCCCAACTATTAGCTATAGTAGCACCAGTTGGAAAGCAAATAGAAATTTCACTTTCATTAACACCTAAATTATCACCATGTTCTCTTTGAATTCTTAAGCCATTTGGACCATCAGACATTGTAATACTTGGAATGCCAAGCTCTGGTATATTAAAACTGTGCCAATAATCTTTTCCTACACATAATTTTGCTTTGTCTTCCAAAGACATTTTATTTATAATATCAACATTTTTCATAATTGATTTCATTCCCTTCTAAATTTTTCTACGCTATCAAGAATAATTTCTAAATTACATTATCAATATTATAAAGTCATCATACAAAAATATCAATATTTTCTATTGACTTTATTGTTATTTATTATATAATAAACGCACATTGTAACTAGTATATATAATATTCTAAATAGAATACTATAGAAGGAGGGAGACATTATGATGTTTACAATTGTAGTACCGATGTATAATTCTAGTAACACAATTCGGAATTGTTTAGATAGCATTATGTCCCAAACCTTTAAGGGGGATTATGAGGTCATTATTATTAATGACGGTTCTTCGGATACAAGTGCACAGATTTGTGAGGAGTATACTAAGAACTATGATAATGTGAAGTTATACAATTTCGAAAATGGGGGAGTAGCAGTTAGCCGTAGAAGAGGTGTTAAATTAGCAACTGGTGAGTATGTTATGTTTGTGGATTCAGATGATACAATAAATGAAAACCTGCTCGAAAGTGTTGCCAGTGTATTAAGTATTAATGAGGGCATAGAGATTGTCAGATATCAGTCAAACATCATTAATGATGAGAGCTATAAAAACCATGATAGGTACAACTTTATGAGTAACATTGATGTTGTATGTAATGGAATGAAAGCTCTTAAGATGTGGACTAGCTCGAAGTTCAAATATGCAGCATACTGGTTATTTGCTTTTAAACGCACACTTTTTTCAAAAATTGGAGTAATACCAGATTTAAAATGCTACGAAGATGTTGCATATATTCCGTTACTTATTGCTTCAGCAAAAAAGGTTGTTACCATAGGTTATCATGGGTATAACTATACTTATGGTAGAAGCGATAGTTTGACGAATAATGTTAGCATAGAAAAGCAGAAAGCACGGGCAAATGATTTTTACTCTGCTTGCAAATTTGCAGTTGAAAATTTTTCTAAACTGGAATTTGTAAGTGCAGATGATATTGAGTTTTTTGAAAAAGATTATCATCGTAGGTTGAAGTCATTTGTAGATAGCATGGACCCAGAGCTTAAGGAAGAATTTTTGAAGATGCATAATGTTTCGATTTAGTAAAAAAACTCTGCACATAGTTGTATAACTTGTGCAGAGTTTTTTGTGTAAAATTAAGAGGGACGGTT
>CANQRI010000076.1 GCA_947626235.1 uncultured Clostridia bacterium
GACCTGCAACTGTAACAATAGGCAGACACAGATTCTGCAAGTAAACTATTAGGGACGGGGTTAAATAGTTTAGCAAAGTAAATCTATTATATGGCAAAAGATTAATATTATATATTTTTTAGCTGCCCCATTTAAGAAAATGTAATTCGCTAATCGCTCATAACATTTTCTAAAAAGGTCCCCACGAATCACTAAAAAATATATAATATTAATCTTTTGCTTTTTAAGTATATTTTTATCTTGCTAAACTATTTAACCCCGTCCCTAATAGTTTAGTTGACAAAGCATTTTATAAATGGTAGAATAAAACCGAAATTAAAGAAATAGTATTTGGAGGAAAAGATGATATTTTATCCAAATTTATATATAGAAAATGTGCAGAAATTAACAATAGATTATTTAAGAGAGAACAAAATAAAGGCACTAATATTAGATGTAGATAATACATTAATAGACTTTTATAAAAAAATGCCAGATGGTACAAAACAATGGTGTGAAGACTTAAAAAAGCAAGGAATAAAATTTTGTATATTATCAAATAGCAATAATGTAGAAAAAGTAAAAAAAGTGGCAGAGGAGTTAGATGTACATTATATATATTTTGCAATGAAACCTTTAAAAAAAGGTTTTAAAAAAGCTATAGAATATTTACAAGAAAAACCAGAAAATATTGCAGCAATAGGTGACCAAATTTTTACTGATGTAATAGGTGCAAATAGAAATAAAGTAAAAGCAATATTAGTAAAGCCACTAGAAGAAAAGGATATTTTAATAACAAAAATAAAAAGACCATTAGAAAACTTTGTAATAAAAAGATATTTAAATAGTTTAAAAAATAACTAAAGAAAAGGAAGGAAGAAAATGTACATAAATGAAATAAATATATTATACTACGTTCTTATTCGGTATAATAGGGTTAATTGTTGGTCAAATTATAGATTGGTGTAATACACGTTTGCCAGAGTATAAAAAGGTATTTTCAAAAGAATTTTTTACAGTATATTTAAAAGAGTGCAAGCCAAAATATATATTGATGTTTATAATGGCAATAATATATATAGTGCTATTATATATGTTTGGTAATAAAGAAGGCATATTGTATAAGATACAGTTTTTCGAGTATATATTTATATCACCAATGTTAGTGTCGGCTTTTATTATAGATATAAAGCATCAAATTATTCCAAACAGATTAAATTTAACTTTATTTGAAGTTGGGCTTGGATTAACATTTGTGCAAGGAATATTAGATATAAATATTGCAATAAATATGCTATTAGGTGGTGTTATTGGTGCCGGAATATTTTTAGCCATTACAGCAGTAGGAGGGCTAATTGCAGGTAAAGAGGCAATGGGGTTTGGCGATGTTAAGCTAATGGGAGCATTAGGGTTATTCTTTGGCTGGCTTAATATAGGAATAATAGCACTAATTGCATTTTTAATAGGTGCAATAATTAGTATAGTATTATTAATAACAAAGAAGAAGAAAAAAGATGAATACATAGCCTTTGGACCGTTTATAGTAATTGCAACGTTTATAGTTATGGTAGTGCCAAATGATTTATTAATTGGTATTTTATTAAAAGTATTTACACTTGGTATGTTTAATGCATAGGAGAACACAAAAATAGTTGTAAATGAAATAAAAATGAAAGTAGGTGTTCTAATGAATACAAACATAAGATGGTTGAGAGAAAAAATGAAAATGCTAGATATGCAAGGTGCAATAATATCAAATCCGGTAAATGTAAGGTATTTAACAGGAATTGTTGCAGAAGGAATATTATTAATAACAAGAAAAGAAAATATATATTTAACAGATGGACGTTATACAGAAGAAGTAAATAGTGTACTTACGATAGATGATGAAATAATAGTGCATGAATTTAATGATTTTTCAAATGATGAATATGAAAACTTTTTTATGTTTTGTGAAAATGTTGGGTTTGAAGGAGATTATGTAACATATAATGGTTATAGAAATTTTATGAGAAAGTATAAGATAAATAATCTTCAAGAAATGGAAAAAGTAATCGAGAAGCAAAGAATGATAAAAGATGCAGAAGAAATAGAAAAAATAACAAAAGCTTGTGAAATTACAGATGGATGTTTTAAATATTTATTGGATTTTATAAAAGTAGGAAAAACAGAAAAAGAAATAGCATCAGAAATAGAAAGATATTTTAAGTTACATGGTGCAGATGGAGTATCATTTGACCCAATAGTAGCTTCAGGAAAAAATTCATCAAAGCCACATGCGGTGCCTACAGATAAAAAAATAGATTTAGGTGATGTAATTACGATTGACATGGGGTGTAAATATAAAGGATATTGTTCAGATATGACAAGAACAATATTTGCAGGTTACATTCCAGAAGAAACTAAAAAAGTCTATGATTTAGTATTAAAAGAACAATTAAAGGTGCAAGACGAATTAAAAGAAGGGGTAAATGTCAAAATACTTACTAAAATGGTAGAAAGTGATTTTGAATTAGAAAAATATTCTTTAGTGCATAGTTTAGGTCATGGAGTAGGTTTAGATATACATGAATATCCATATTTAGCAAATAAAAATGATTTTTTATTAAAAGATAAAATGGTAGTAACAAATGAACCAGGAATATATATACCAGAAAAGTTTGGAGTTAGAATAGAAGATACAGTATTAATTACAAAAAATGGTTGCATAAATTTAACAAAATCAGATAAAAATTATACTATAGTAGATAAACAGCTAAACTAATAGGGACGGGGTTAAATAGTTTAGCAAATTTATTTTATATTTCAAAACATTAATATTATATTTTTCTACGTTGCCCCATTTAAGAAAATGTAATTCGCTCATCGCTCATAACATTTTCTAAAAAGGTCCCCACGAATCACTTCGAAAAATATAATATTATTGTTTTGAAAATAGTATAGATACTTTTTTTGCTAAACTATTTAACCCCGTCCCTATTAGTTTAAGCTATACTCTTGATTTTTAACTAAAAATGTGGTATTATATACAAGATTAAAATAAGATATGAAATAAAGAAAGGGGAATTATATTATGGCAGAAGTATATATGGCAGGAGATTTTAGAAACGGAACAACATTTGAAATGGAAGGAAACGTATATAAAGTAGTAGAGTTTCAACATGTAAAACCAGGAAAAGGAGCAGCATTTGTAAGAACAAAATTAAAAAATGTAATAACAGGAGCAGTATTAGAAAAAACATTCAATCCTTCAGAGAAATATCCAGGAGCAGAAATAGAAAAGAGAGATATGCAATACTTATATAAGGATGGAGATTTGTATTATTTTATGGATAATGAAACATATGAGCAAATTCCATTAAATGAAGATCAAATAGGAGATGCTTTAAAATATATAAAAGAAAATATGAATGTTAAAATATTATCATATAAAGGAAAAGTATTTTCAGTAGAGCCTCCAATGTTTGTTGAATTAGAAGTTACATATACAGAACCAGGATTTAGTGGAAATACTACAACAACAGCAGGAAAGCCAGCAACATTAGAAAATGGATATGAAATATCAGTTCCACTATTTGTAAATATAGGTGATGTTATTAGAATAGACACAAGAACTGGTGAATATATGGAAAGAATTTAATTTGGAAAAGAGGATTTATAATATATGTCAGGCATAAGTGAAAATTATAATAAAATATTATCTGAAATAGAACAAAAAATATCTAATCCAGATGAAAGAGAATTTGTTAAAAATAAAGTTTCAGAACTAATGTTAATGTTTATGGACATTATTGATAAAATATCTGATGTTACAGAAATGGAAATGAATGATATAGAAGAAAGGCAAAAGGAATTAAAACTTAAAATTGATAGTGTGGCAAATAAAGTGAGCAAAATTGAAGGGGACATTTATGAAGACGATGAAAACTTTGATTTGGAAATAGTTTGCCCATATTGTAATCATGAGTTTGTAGCAGATTTAGATGATGAAGATAATGAAAAAAATGAAGTAGAATGTCCAGAATGTCATAATATTATAGAGTTAGACTGGAACGAAGATGATGATGAATTTGATGGCTGTTCAGGATTTTGTGGCGGATGCCATGGATGTGCTGATGACCATTATAATGAAGACTTGGACGATGAGGATAATTTTGAAAATAATTCTGACGAAGATGATAATGATGATGAAGATATCTAATTTAAAAGATAATTTATAAAATTAATGTAGGTAAAATATGAAAATTACCTACATTAATTTTTTGAAAATATATTTTTTATAAAAAACTACTTGCTAATAATAAAAATATATGTTATTATTATAATCACTTTGAAAGAAAAATATAGGGGTATGGTGTTAATGGTAGCACAACAGTCTCCAAAACTGCTTGTGAGGGTTCGAGTCCTTCTACCCCTGCCAAAAAATAAGGCTCAATGTCAATAGTTGGGGTGAAATACTTGAAAAGTATTTCCATCTCAGCTTTTTTTATGCCTTAAATTTTTTATGTTGGTGTCTAGAGGACTAAAGTGTAGGATAGAAAATTCGGATAGTAAGCCGCGAAAATGTCGCAAATTTTATAAAATAGCATTTAAAATTATTTAAAAATACAAATTAAAAAAATAATTTTAAAAAACATTGCAATTTATTAGATTTATAAAGGCTTAAAAAAAATCGAACACTATTTGAAACTGTAACCGAGTTTCTCATAACCGGTAGGTCCAAAGGTTCGAGCCATTGAAGGAGCACTAAGTAAAGTAAGAAATGTATTGTTTCTTACTTTTTTTGTTTACTTTAATCCAAAACCACAAAATTTGTAAATTGACAAAAAAAATAAGTCATTATATAATAAAAACATGTAATAAGTATAAAAAGTCAAAATATTATTTTATTTTGAAAAAGGAGGGTAGAGTTTTATTTAAGTAAAAAATATTATAAAATTGAGCTTAAGGAGGTGCGTATTAAATCATGTCACCAGAGGAGTTTTATTATAGGCAGAAATTAAAGAAATGGTTTCCTCTACTCTATGACGAACAATATAGAAAGTGCTTAGAGGTGGTAAGTGCTACGGTTCCTCAGACTAAGAATAATTCGCATCATTTTACTGATTATCTTGGCTGTATACACGAAATTAGTTTGGATGGTGTTGAAAGAATCGAAACTCGGTATGGCAAAATAGGCATAAAAACGGGAAATTACCTTGAAGTTCGCAAAAATAGAGAGAGTATTCTATTCTTAAGAGAAGATAAGGTAGAGCCCCGATATATATCAAGCGGAGTTACTCTTGATAAATCGAGTGTTTGGACACAGCAACTTCCCATAGATTCGAACAAAACTTTAACAGTGTATAGATGGGATGGATATTGCTTGTATAGAGACGACAACCGTGTGCTTACTGGAATAACTAGTGTTTCAGAAGCTGAGTACTATATTATTGAAGATTAGGTTGTAATTTTGTAATATTAGAACTAAGTAAAACATATAACTGATTTGTTGAAAGCTGAAAAATGCTAACAAGTAAAAAATAAAACCCATCAAATATTGAATTATCAATATTTGGTGGGTTTTAAAGGTATACTTAATGCAACAAATGACGTATAAATGTGCACTGAATATTATAATTACTATTCAATGAATGAGCAGAGAAAAACTTAAAAAATGATTCTATTAAAATTTATAAAAATGAATTGAAAAAGTCTTAATGATATGGTATTATGTAAAAGTAAATAAATGGAATAGGAGAAACAATGGAAAAAATAAGAAAAATAATAAAAAAAGTATGTACAAAAGAAGTAATAGCGTATGTAGTATTTGGAATATTAACAACAATAGTAAACATAGGGGTATCAACACTATGTGAATCTGTATTAAAAATAGAGGGAAATATATCAAGCACAATAGGAATAATTTTCTCAATAATATTTGCATATTTCACAAACAGAAAATGGGTATTTAATTCACAGGCAAATACTATAAAGGAAAAATTAATAGAATTTTGGAAATTCATATTAGGACGTGCATTTACAATGCTAGTAGAGATGGGAGGCTTTTTCTTACTATATACCGTATGTGCAATACCATTCATAATAAGCAAATGTGCAATTACAGTAATAGTAATAATATTAAACTTTTTTATAAGTAAATTTTTTGCTTTTAAAAAATAGAGGATAAATTAAAAGGGCAATAATTTAGAATGTAGCAGTAACAATACTAATAGCATAATTCTAAATTAATAAATATGGGGGGTACTAGACTTTAAGGAGGAATTCTTATGTTTTCTAGTGCTTTTTTAAAACCATTTTATTATTTAATAGTTGGTTTAATAGTTATAACGATGTTTGTATGTTGCTTTTTTATACCAACATTTTCAGAAGATTATTTAGAATTTTTAAGTTCATATACGATTCAAATAAGTAATGAAGGTTATGCATGGCCTGCACCAGGTTATACTAAAATAAATTCATATTTTGGAAAAAGAACCTCTCCAACAGCA
>CANQRI010000077.1 GCA_947626235.1 uncultured Clostridia bacterium
TCCTAAACCTACCCCAAATAGTCCACCTGAACCTATGGCATACAAACTTTGCACAACTTGCCAGCCATCACCTTGCATATCTGCAAATGGGTTTAAAAACGTTGTTATTCTTGCTAGTCTAAACCCTCCTATTCCTGTTTTTTGTGCTAATACAAGTATGCCTGCAACACCTGCTGCAATTCCTGTAATTCCAGCTGTTAAGAAATATTTTAACCTACTTCCTGCCATTAACATCATTATACAAATAATAGCTCCTATTACAATAATGGCACTTAAGTGATCTTGAAAAACAAATAATATAACTACTGGTGGTATTAATAATGCTAGAGGTTTTATAAAACCTTCTTTAAATGAACCCATTTCATTTTTATGTTCTGATAAATATCCTGCAAAAAATACTATTAATCCAACTTTTGCAAGCTCTGATGGTTGAAATTGTACAAACCCTAAACTCACCCACCTGGTAGCACCATTTACTTCTACTCCTAAACCTGGTATAACTACTGAAATTAAAGCTATAATTGAAGCTACATAAGCAATTTTGTATAACCTTTTATAATATCTATAATCTATTTTTGATATTACAAACATCAAAAAAATTCCTATTACAGCAAAAGTTGCTTGATTTATAACATATGTATAACTATTTCCTGTTGTAGAAAGCGATTTTGGTGCACTAGCTGAAAGTACCATAACTATGCCTAATGCCAGTAATACCAAAATAGTAACACATAATATAAAATCAAACGGTTTTTTATTTGAACTTAATATTTTTTTGATTTTACTACTTGCCATTTTCTCCTCCAAATATCAGTATTTTTCTTAAGTTATAAATTAATTAAATTACCATTACACCAATAATACAAGCAATTAGTGTAATAAAACTAAATGTTCTAACAATTTTGTTTTCTTTCCAGCCACTTAATTCAAAATGATGATGTAATGGTGCCATTTTAAATAGCCTATTACCTGTTCTTTTAAAGTGTAGCACTTGAAGTATAACAGATATTGTTTCTATTATAGGTACTATAGCAATTATTAATAATAGTAAAGGGATTTTTAAGTATAATGCCATTCCTGCAACTGCACCACCTAATAGTAATGAACCTGTATCACCCATCATTATTTTAGCTGGATATAAATTAAATAGTAAAAATCCTAAACATATTCCTGCTAAAGCACTTCCAAATATGGTTACTTCTTTTACGTCAAATATAATTGCTATAACAGTTAATGCTGTAAGTATTATTGTAGTAACACTACTAGATAACCCATCTATTCCATCTGTTAGGTTAATTGCATTTGTAGCTGAAAGCATTACTAATATAGCAAATGGTATATATAACCATAATGGCATTGTTATATAAGTTTTAACAAATGGTATGTATATATCTGTTCCAGTTTTTAATACCATTGTAAGGAATAATGTATATGCAACAGATATTATTAATAATCCAAACATTTTAGATGCTGGCTTTAAGCCTTTTGTATTTTTTAACACTAACTTTTTAAAATCATCTATAAAACCTATTAGTCCAAAGCCTATTGATACAAATAGCATTGGCAATATATTTTTAGCTATTTCTGGTTCTATTCTTATTTTAGTATAATAAAAATACAAACCTACACATATTGCAATTAAACTTAATATAATTATTATTCCACCCATAGTAGGTGTTCCTTGCTTTTTAAGGTGTGATTTTGGTCCATCATCTCTTTCAATTTGACCTATTTTTAGCTTTTTTAAAATTGGTATAACTACCATTGATATTACTACTGTTACTGCAAAACTTATTAATAATACTTTTACTTGAAATTCCATGCTTTCCCCCTACTTTTTCTCTATGTATTTTTGCTTCTTTTTCTAGTGCGTTTTTTATTTTATATTTTTCTATAGCTTTTACTAATTTTGGCCTTATATTTCTTTATACCTTTTACTAATTTTTATTGTACATTTTTATATAGTTTTTTAATTTTATGCATCTTTTTTAGCCATTTATAATGTCATTTACTATTATTCTTTCATCAAATGGATATTTTTTGCCATTTATTTCTTGATATGGTTCATGACCTTTTCCTGCTAAAACAATAATATCTCTTTTATCTGCCATTCCTATTGCATATTTAATTGCCTCTACTCTATCTACTATACATATATATTTGCCCTTTGTCTTTTTTATTCCTTCTTCTATTTGATCTACTATTTTTTGAGGATCTTCTGTACGAGGGTTATCTGATGTTATAATTGTAAAATCTGCTATTCTTCCAGATATTTCTCCCATTATAGGGCGCTTTGTTGTATCTCTATCTCCTCCACATCCAAATAAAGATATAACTCTTCCTCTAGTATAAGATTTAACTGCATTTAATATATTCTCTAAACTTTCTGGTGAATGTGCATAATCTATCATTATTGTTAAATCTTTTTTATTATTTACAAGTTCTGACCTACCTGGAACTCTAACCTCTAAAAGTGCATCTTTTATATTATCGGCTGTTGCTCCTAATGCTGTACCTACACATATTGCTGCAAGTGAATTATAAACACTAAATCTACCTGGTATGCAAGTTTTTATTCTTTCATTTTTCTGACCAATTTTTACTTTAAAATCTACATATGAATTTGTTATTGTTATATCTTTTGCAAGTACACTACAGAAGTTATCTATTCCATAAGTTGTTATTTCACAATTTGGTACTAATTTTGGAACTTTTGAACTATATAAGTCATCTGCATTTACAAAACCTTTTTTGCACATTTCAAACAACTTTAATTTTGAATTAAAGTAGTCTTGCATGTCTGGATGCTCTTTTTCGCTAATATGATCTTCTGAAAAGTTTGTAAATATTCCTATGTCAAAGTCACAACCTGCAACCCTGTTTAATTTTAAACTTTGTGATGAAACTTCCATTACAACTGTATCGCAACCTTCGTTTGCCATTTGTGCAAAAATTGCTTGCAATTTATTACTTTCAGGTGTTGTTCTATCACTATCCTCTAGCTTTTTGTCACCAATGTATATGGCTATTGTTCCAATTAAACCTACTTTATGACCTGCTTTTTCCAATATTGCCTTTGTCATAAATGATGTTGTTGTTTTTCCTTTTGTTCCAGTTATTCCTATTAGTTTAAACTTTCTTGATGGATTTTTGTAGAAATTGCATGAGCATATTGCTAGTGCATACCTTGTATCTTTTGCTACTATAACTGTTACATCTTCTGGTATTTTCTTTATTATTTCTACATTAACACCTTCTTCTGCCATAACTACTGATGCCCCTTGCTCTACCGCCTTTAAAATGTATTCATGACCGTCTGCTTCAAAACCTTTTACTGCTATAAACATACTTCCTTGTACTATATTTCTTGAATCTTTTTCTATGTTGTTTACCTCTACTTCTAAATTTCCTCTAACTTTTAGCCCTTCAATTCCTGCTAGTATTTCTTTTAATTTCATGTAAATTACATTCCTTTCTAAGGTAAAAAGCTTCTTATTTTAAGCTTTTCCCTCTTTCATATAAAACTTTATTCTATATATTTATATTTCGGCACGTTAATTATATAACTAAAGTTTCATTTTGTAAATGTTTTTTATCATAAAATCCCTTCCCTACTATTTTAGTTTATAAAAAAGTAAAATATGAATATATTATTTATTTAGTAACTCTTAAGCTGCATAGTAGCTTGTAAAGAAATTTTATTTTTGTAAAACAAGTTTTACAAATAAAATTTCTTACAATCTATAATTTGTTGGTCCCCACAAAATGTTACTAAATAAATAATATATTCATATTTTACTTCTTGCAATAATACATAATAATTAGTTGACATTTTATGTAAAATAGTATATAATTTTTATACATATTTTGTACACTTTACTTCTAAAATATAGAAGCCAATAATGAAAGGAGGATTTATTATTTAGATTTACAATTTGTAACTATTATTATCATATACTCATAGAAAGGATTTAAAGTATGCTACCTATTGAATCTTTAAAAGACGAAATCGTGCGGACTATTAATGAAAACCCTATAACGATTATCGAAGGTGCCACTGGTTGTGGAAAAACCACAAAGGTTCCTATGTATTTAGCAGAAGCCGGCTACAATGTAATTGTAACACAGCCTAGAAGGCTTGCAGCTATGATGCCAGCTAAATATGTAGCAGAGCATTTTGGAAATAAACCAGTTGGCGATTTAGTTGGGTTTTATACTGGTATTGAAAGTAACTTTAGTGAAAATTCACAAATTATTTATTCAACAGAAGGTAGCGAGTTTTTGTTTCAAATATCTGCAAACATAAGAACTTCAAGCAATAATGTTTTAGTTATTGATGAAATTCATGAATGGAGTATTGAAGCAGATGTATTACTCGCTTATGTAAAAAACTTAATAAATAACGGTGCCAACATAAAGTTAGTAGCTATGAGCGCCACTTTGGAAAGTAACCTTTTATCTAGCTATTTAAATAATGCACCTGTTATAAAAATTAAATCAAATGCTTACAATGTTGGTTTCATACAAAAGCCTTAGAAAACATCGTACTTACTCTGGCTAGACGCAAAAATAATGTTTTAGTATTCCTTCCTGGCAAAAATGAAATTAGTGAACTGAAGAGAGCTTTAATAAAACTATTCAAGAGCTACAATGTAGGAGCAACTATTCTGGAGTTACATTCAGATTTAAGTGTAGACGAACAGCAAAAGGCTTTTTTTAAGTATCCTAATGGTAAAATTATTCTTTCCACCAACATTGCACAGACTTCTGTTACAATACCAGATATTGATATGGTAGTTGATTCAGGACTTGAAAAAAGGTTAGATATTATAGATGACATACCATCTCTTTGCCTTAAAACTATTAGTCAATCTGACTCTATACAAAGGAAAGGTCGTACTGGTAGATGTGGTCCCGGATTTTATTACTTGTGCTGTAATACGAAGTTTGAAGATATGCATCCCTCTCCCATGCCAGACATCTATTGTTTGCGTATGGACAAAATTTTACTTTCAATGATACGCTACAATATAGATATCCATTCTTTAGATTTCTTTCATAAGCCTAATGGAGATAATTTAAAAGCTTCTTGGCAACTTTTGTATAAACTTGGTGCCATAGATGAGCAAAAAAACATAACCGAGTTAGGTATTGAAATGGCCAATATACCTCTGGATGTTCGATTTTCCAGAATATTAGTAGAAGCAAAAAAATATGGCGTAGAATGTGATGCTCTAATTTGTTGCTTGATAATGGAATATGGACCAATTTGCTATGAACGCCCTATATTAGCACTAGCTTCGTATAAGTCAGATTTATTCTATGAGCTAGAACTGTTTAAGCAAGCAAACGGCCCTAATCCTATACTATTGGAAGACAAAAATATCAATAAATCAAGTTATGCAAAAATTGTTATGTATTTTAACAAATTGCTTGAACGGCTTCACATTACAAAATCATATTCACCCATTGATGTTATAGCATTAAAAAAATGTCTACTAACTGGTCTTTCAGATTGGATATTTATTCACGAAAACAGAGTTGGGTATAAGAATTCACTTCTTGCAACGCCTAGGGTATTACTCAAAAATTCTTGCCTTTTCAAAAAGCATAAAACAATTCTTGTAGGGCAACCAATGAATTTTTATAATGATCCCAACCACGCAGAGTTTTCGTTTGCTCGCCTTATATTCCCTACAGAATATAGTTTAGATGAATTAATGGAGTTTGTACCACAACTTCTTACAACAAAACACTCCATATCAAATGGCATAATTTCTTCTCATATTCTATACAATGATATTGAAATTGCTTCATTTGAATTAGGTTCTGTAGAGGAATTACAGGAAACTCGACCCGAAGGTTTCCATGAAGAATTTGAATATTTAGATAAGTTCAAACAGACTTTTAAATGTTCTTATTTCTATGATTTAAAATTATCTTCCGTGGTCGCATAAATCTAAATAAAAAATCTAACGTTTAGAGGAGGTCAAAATGACCTCCTCTTTCCATTATATATCAATAAATACATTACTCTTTTTATTAACTACTATTCCTGCATTTGGCGTTTGACTTCTTACAAAAGTATTTTCTTCATCCAATTCTTCTGGTGCGTTATTTATATTTATTTCTAATTCATTTTCTTTTAACTTTCTTTTTGCATCTTTTATACTTAAGCCTACTATATCTGGAACTTCAACTGTTTCTATTATATTTTCACCAGTTTCTCCATCTTTTGCAACTTCCAAATATGGCAAAACTTCACTAAATATTTGCCCACCTATTGGTGCTGCCACGCCACCTCCTTGGTGTATTTTGACAACACAATTTTAACATTATTTAAGTTTTTGAATATACTGTTAAGAGGTGTTTAAAATGTTTACGAATATATTTAATACTGCAAAAGCATATATAAAGGGTGGTAAAAAATATCCTAAAATA
>CANQRI010000078.1 GCA_947626235.1 uncultured Clostridia bacterium
TTTGACAATACTAATCTATCTCTTACAGGTGAATTTGGCATTTTTTCATCAACATTCATTTGATTAAAATATAGTACAGTTAAAATATCTGCTATAGAAAGCGAGCCCCCAGGGTGACCTGATTGAGCTCTATATACTTGTTCAACTATATCTTTTCTTATATCATTTGCAATTTTCTTTAATTCATCTACGTTAGTTATTTTCAAATATTTTCCCTCCTACTTATACTTGTAATAATCCATTTATCTTATCTAGCTTTTTCTGAAAATTATTTAATGTATAACTATTTTCTTGCATAACGATTCCTTTATTTTGATTTGTTATAGTTCTTGCACGACTATTTTGAATTTGTCTTCCTAATTCACTATTTTGTTGTTGCATAATATTTACTTCATTTCTAACACTTACTCTTTTACCATGCTTTATAGGAATTAATTTTACATTTTCATTTTTCATATTTATTTTTTCTTTTGTTTTTTCTTGAACCTGTTGCATATCTATCATCTCTGATATTTGTTTATCATTTTCTACAACATCTAAAAAGTCTTGTATTTGATTATTAGACTCTACATCTACATCATCTATGTATGAATATAAATCTGATAAACTATCTTCAAATACATATGAATACTTTTCATTTTCCACTTCGAACATTAATAATTGCTTTCTTAATTCTAAATTAGTAATTCTAGTATTTTTCAATTTCATTTTTCCTATTATTTTTCCAAATATTGATACCTTTTCTTGTTCAACTTTTGTTATTTCTTTTTCTATATTTTCTATTCTCGAATCTCTTACTAGCTCTTGTACTTTTTTATCAAACCCTTTAGCCAATATTTCTTTCAATTCTTTGTTATATTCTACTTTTTCTGCACTATCCTTCGATAAATTTTCTATTTCTTCTAAATTACTATTAATTTTTTCTAATTTTGCAGGCTCTTTTATTTTTTGTAACTGATCCACTATTACTGGTATGCTATCTTTTATTTTATTTATTGATACAAATATATTGGTATCATCTAGCTTTGTTACAGAGCAAGCTAATGACAATCTTCTAGTTAAACTAAAAAATTTTATTTGTTCTTCTCTTAAATTATAATAAGTAGTTTCTATACTATCAGGTATAAATTGTGCCTTTTCCTCTATACTAGACCTTTTTTTAGCAATTCTATATTTAACATTTTTTTCTGTTTTTACATTTTTACTTTGTTTTGCACTTACCTTTACACCTTCACTCTTTTTTGTTATCTTTTGCATATTAACCAATGTATAATATAAATTATACTTTCCTTTCATACAAAGTTTTACTAATAATTTTATATCATTACATGTAAAAAAAGTCAATAAAAAACTAAATGTTCTTTCTCTTTATGAAAAAGAACATTTAGTTTTACCCTATTCTGAATAAAGTGTCACAAGGTAAACTTTGTCATCTGTATAACATATGCTTACTTCTGAAACCTGCAAAATATTCGTTATCTCATCTGTAACAGTTTCTTTATGCCGAACATCCAGCTCATCTTTTGAACATATTATTTCATCGCCACCTAACTTCATTCCTATTTCAGGTTGGCTATATGAAAATAATATTGCTGGAGGTTCATTGGCACCTTTAATGCTTACTACATAGTAAGCATCGGCAGTATGTATAACTGCTATACCTGCAGAAATTAGTTCAACCATTTCAGGCATAACTTCTATTGGCTGAACAAAACCTCTTTTTTTGATAACATATATTTTGCATTTACTTTTTTTCTTTGGTACATCATCCATAAAGCCTATAAAGGCCCGTTTGCCTTGATATCCTTCGTTTTCTTCTTGCTGTCTTCTTTCTTTTAGCCTTAACTTTAACATTTGTTAACCTCCAAAATTTTTTATATTTTGTGACCTCTAATAATGAAAACACGAGGTTTCATACAAACCATCTAGGTCGTACATGATTATATTATACTATATTTTACATAAAATAGCAAATTTTGTTTACATCATATTTATTTTTGAGCAAACTTCCCTTTTATTTTTTTAAGAATCATCTTCTCTTGTATTTTAAAAGCAATATGGCTTAAATTCAAAATCAAATCCCGTATATTTATTACGTTTTAAATTCATATAGTTTTGTACTTCATTCTGTGCTGTTTCATCTATTTGATTTATTCTATAAGCTTTACCATCATTGTAAGTAAGTGGTACAATATAACGTTTTTTTCCTTTTACACTAATGCAATACTTGTTATTAACAGGCATTTCACTACCATATACAGATGTAGCATTTTGAAATTTATTAAAGCTCTCTCTAATATAAGTATCATTACAATTTAATATTTTATTAATAACATCTTCTTCTGAAAGCTCATATAAATCATCAACTGTTATATATCCTTTAACATTCATTGATTTTACTATATCAGCAAAAAATTGCATAACTGTTCTCATATTGTCATCATCATAATTAGCACATATATTTAAAACTGCATGTAAATATTCTTTGCAAATTTGAGGAGTCTTAAATCCCAATTCTTCTACTCCATCTTCATTTTTTAAAACTGTAATATCGTTATAGTATTTTAAAATTTCATCTAAATTCCATGCATTATATAAAAATAATCCATTAGAAAAATTATATTCAAATCTATCTGCACTCAATCTAGGAGTATCATTGTCAGCAATCGGATAAATATGATAATCAGAAACCTCTTTAAGCATTATTCCATCACGATTTAATAAATTCATTATTGTTTTTGAATTTTTTATTATTTCTTCAGTTCTTTCTTCAGTAGATTCCTGATGTTCAGAATCTCCATTCATAAAATCAATACAATGTTTAAACGTTGGTGTTGCTATGTCGTGAAAAAGCCCTGCTAATGTTTGCTTTTTATTTTTTGTAAAATTCCATATAATTAGTGCAACTCCCACACTATGGTCTAATGTAGAATTAAAAGCTTTATAATTGTATATTTTTGAATAATCAGTTCCACATACCATACTTATTCCTGAAAGCCTTTGAATTTCAGGTGTATCTATATAATCTAATAGCCACTCTGGAAAAACAGGTGATAATACATTGAAATACTCTTTTCTTAATTTATTTAAATTATCATAATATTTGCTCATAAATTTTACCTCTTTCTTTTTTTATTTATCATTATCTATTACCTTATGTTTTCACTTTTGCAATAGCATTATATCATAAAATATAATAATAATCCAGCAAAAAAACACACCTGCCAATAGACAAGTGTGGTTGTGAAAATTTTAATTATATTTTCTGTAGTTTTTGAATGCAGTTTCAGCTATATCATAGTTACTGTCAAGAAAAAGCTTTTGAAGTACTTTAGGAGTTGTATTGCTATTTTCTGCTACTGCTACTCTTACCTTATGGTAATCATCTTTTGATAGTCTCAAAAGAATTTCAGGAGTTGCATTGCTACTTTCTGCTACTGCTACTCTTACATAATCGTCTCCATCTTCTGACAGTTTCAAAAGAATTTCAGGAGTCACATTATCATTTTGTGCTACTGTTTGTCTTATACAGAATTCTTTATCCTCTGAAAGTTTCAAGAGAATTTCAGGAGTTGCATTAACATTTCTTGCTACTTCTATTCTTACTATCCAGCATTCATCTTCTGAAAGTTTTAAAAGAATTTCAGAAGTCGCACTAACATTTTTTGCTACTTCTATTCTTACCTTATCATTTACATCTTCTAAAAGTTTCAAAAGAATTTCAGGAGTTGCATTGGTACTTTGGGCTACTGTTCTCCTTACATCATAGTCTTCATCTTCTGACAGTTCCGAAAGAACTTCAGCGGTTATACTAGTACTTGCTGCCACTTTCCGTCTAACTCTATTTTCTCTGTCTTGTGCAAGTGCTTTTAGTACATTTGTATTGGATGCACTTTCTGCCAGCATTATCCGATTTTCAAGAGAAATTTCGGATAATTCAATTGAATTTTTCATTTTTTTCTCTCCTTTAAATTTTTTAATTAAAGCCTATTGGCCTTTGCTAGTAAATTATATCATTTCTATTATGTAAAGTCAATATGTTTTTATTTAAATAAATGCAATGCTTTGACTATATATGCAATACAATGACCTATCTAATATCATTAGTCACATTCTTTCTCTCCTGATCTAGCAATTTTCTTTATTCTTTACTTGTTAATTTCATAATTCATACTCCTTTATTTCACAATTTTTTTGTCCACCCATTTTTAGAAGCATTCCGTTCTTTGGCATTTCTTGAAAATAAAATTGTATAGTTCTTGCAACAGCACCATGAGTAACTAACAATATGTTTTTGTCGCTATATTTAACCTTAATTTCATCTAAAAATGAATGTACCCTATTAAAAAGTTGTGGTAATGTTTCAAGTCCTTCTATTGGCTTAGTTGAGTAATAATTATAATACTCTGTAAAATAGTAATCATCTAATACAGTTCTTGTTAATTTTCCACCTTCTCTTTCCATTAATCTATCATCATATATTACTGGAATTTTATTTACATTTACTAATTCCATAGTGTGTTTAGTTCTTTTCATAGGGGAACATATTATAAGATCAATATCAAGTTTTTTTACATTTTCACTTGCTTTGATTGCTTGTTCTATTCCAATTTCATTTATATCTTCATCATATCTACAATTATACCTATTTTCTTTATTACAATTTGTTTGACCATGTCTAATTACATATAATTTCATTTTATACTCCTCATATATTTACTTTAAAAATAAATCTTATTAAATAAATTTTCTAATATTTCACTTAATACTTTTTCTCTATTTTTTGAAGTATCTATATATTTTATTCCATATTTAGGACATTCTACTTTTAACATTTCATTGTTATTATACCAATCTTGTGCATGTTCTAATAAATATTCTTTAGATAAACCATAAGTCCAGCTTTCCTTTGTGTCATATGTAATACATTGATTTACCATATCTTCAGGTTTTAAATTTCCTAAACCTAGACATAACACTATTGTACTATTAAAATCTATCATTTCTTTAACAATTTTAGGATGCAGTTGACCACTTTCTAATATATATCCATATTCATTTGTATCTTTTCTAATTAATGAGTTATACAATTCTAAAAGAGTTCTTTGAAAATATTCTCCGTGTTCAAATTCTTTCTGTTTATCTACATTTTTTATATAATATTGTTCTTCATTTTTTGCCCTAATCATTGCCCATTTTAAAGCATCACTATGTATTAAATTATAACTATTGTATTTATCTTTTATCATTTTGCTTAAAGTTGTTTTCCCTGCTCTTCCTATTCCCATAATTAATATATTCTTCATAACTCATATCTTACCTTTCTATATTTTTTCTACATACACTTTAGTAGGGTTATATTCAAATTGCAACTGCTCCACTATCAAAATGGCTTGTTTCATTTTATCTCTAATATATGTATCTCTGTTCTATCACTTTTGTAACTAGCATAGTGTTTGCTCACAATTTTTATTATTACTTTTTATATTTTTTATTTCCTTTCTAGCTAGAATTTATTAAAAATAACATTGAGCCTAATCTTACTGAATTTGTGTTTCCTATTTTCTTAATAACATTTAATAGTGGTACTTGTAATGCTATACAAGTTATTAATGATACAGTAGTTAAAGAAACTATTTGTGATGCATTAAAATTTTTTTACAACTGTCAAAAATAAGGTATCTATTGCCACCCAAAATAGCAAATCATTTGACAGACCAGAGTACCAAGGAAATATCTTATTAAACTTTGTCATTTTTTCTTGTTTCATTTTTCTCTCCAATTTATCTTTTTCTACATAATAATAGCATAAACATTATCTATAAGTTTATTAATATACTGTATGTATATAACTGTCAATAAGGCTACGTTTATGGTAAATGATATCTAAACTTAATTTACTAAACTCAAATCTCCGTTTATTACTATTGGAGAAAATCCTGATATTTCATCATATAGCATTCCTTCTGGAATATCATTATATAAGTAGATCTTCTTATTTTTCATAAATGCTTCATAGATTTCTATAAAGGTTGCACCACCAATATAGTTTTTCTTTCCATTTTTATCAAAATTTAAAGTTAAAACTGCATCCATAGTTGCAATTCTTTCTTCGCTCATTTTAAACATCTTTGCCTTAAATTCTGCATGTTCTTTTTTACCTAAATCCCAACTTTTCTTTTCAGCATCTGGTTCATAATAAGAATTTGGTAGCTCAACTATATGTCCCATTTTTTCTAAAGTTTCTTTTATAGGAGCTATATCTTTATAAAACGCCTTACTACAAATAAT
>CANQRI010000079.1 GCA_947626235.1 uncultured Clostridia bacterium
GGATGTAATAGTTGATCTAATTGATTTGGTTCAACTCTTAATACAGCTTCTTTTTCTGTAATCATTCCTTCATTAACAAGGTCAACAGCTATTTGAAGTGCAGCATTTGCAGTTCTTTTACCATTTCTTGTTTGTAGGAAGAATAATTTTCCTCTTTCTATTGTAAATTCCATATCTTGCATATCTTTGTAATGTTTCTCTAATTTTTCTGCATACATTACAAAATCTTCATATGCTTTTGGATTAGTGTCTTTTAATTGGTCAATATGTTGTGGTGTTCTAACACCTGCAACAACGTCTTCACCTTGTGCATTCATTAAATATTCACCAAATAGTTTGTTTTCTCCTGTAGCTGGGTTACGAGTAAATGCAACACCTGTACCACAGTCATCTCCCATATTTCCGAATACCATTTCTTGAACGTTTACAGCTGTTCCCCAGCTTCCTGGTATATCGTTTAATCTTCTATATGTTATAGCTCTTGCATTATTCCAAGATCTAAATACTGCTTTTACAGCTTCTATTAATTGTACTTTAGGATCAGATGGGAATTCTTCTCCTTTAGCATTTCTATATACTTCTTTAAATCTTACAACAAGATCTTTTAAGTCTGCTGCTGTTAATTCTGTATCTAGTTTAACACCTTTTGCTTCTTTTACTTCATCTATTATTTTCTCGAAGAAAGGTTTTGGTATTTCCATAACAACATCACTAAACATTTGAATAAATCTTCTGTAGCTATCATAAGCAAATCTTTCATTTTTTGTTGCTATTGATGCAACTACATCTTCGTTTAAACCTAAATTTAATACTGTATCCATCATACCTGGCATTGATGCTCTAGCACCTGAACGTACAGATACTAATAATGGATTTTCTACGCTTCCAAATTTCTTTCCTGTCATTTCCTCTAATTTCTTTAAAGCTTCAAATATTTCTGCAACGATATCGTCTGAAATTTTTTCTCCATCGTCATAATATTTTGTACAAGCTTCTGTTGTAACTGTGAAACCTTGTGGAATTGGTAAGCCTAAATTAGTCATTTCTGCTAAGTTTGCTCCTTTTCCTCCTAAAAGTTCACGCATGTTTGCATTTCCTTCGCTAAAAAGGTATACATACTTTTGACTCATAAAAAAACCTCCTTGTTTTTCTCTTCTAAAAAGTTTGCTTTTCTAGCATATCTCTAACTTAATAGAATTTTTGTCTTAACTATATAATTTTGTTAAAACCTACATTATATATTGTTCTATCGCACTATGCCAAAAAATATTAGCATATTTTTCCAGAACGTCTTTATTATATCTATTTTTTCTGTAAATGTAAAGAGATTTTACAAATTTTTTAGTTTTAAGGGGGACGGTTCTAAAATTCCGGAATTTGGGGACGCACTAAATTTTTAGAACAAAAATAATAGAATAATAACTATTGTTAACATTATAACTTTTAGAATACTAAAGATAATACTTTTATTTTAACATAGACATTTTCTCTGAAATTTTTTTTATTGATACATTTAATAATTTAGCAATTTGATTCAACTTATACCTTTTATTTCTTAAACATTCACAAAATAACAATAATTCAACTTTATTATTTTTTATTTCTTCTAAAGTTATATTATTTTCCTCAAGATAATCTTTCACTGCTATTTTAAAGTTTTCATCTTCTCTATCTACGTCTAATACCTCTATATCTTTATCTTCTATATTTTTGAATATATCTATATAATTTAAATCGTTAAATACTATTTTTATAACATCATCATCAATAAACTCATTTTTATTAATAAAATTATTATAGCTAGAATATTTATACTGCCCTTCATATTGAACTATCCCTGCTTTAACAGGATTCATATGAATATATTTTATGCAATACAACAAATATCTGTCGTTATTAATATATTGGCTTTTAAATCTATCTCTATATACATAGCCAACTCTATTATTCGTTTTATTATAATATCTACTATATGTTGTATTTATTATTTTCATAAATTGTGAAACTCGCAAAATATCACTAGTATTTACTAATATATGTGCATGATTATTCATAATGCAATAAGCTATAATTTTTATATCATATTGTTTATAATATTTTTTTATCAGTGCATAGTATTTCTGTTTTTGTTTTTCTTTCTTAAATATATAAGACTTGTCTAAACCTTGTACCATAATGTGGAAAAATCCAGATTTATTGATTGTTCTTGCTAATCTTGGCATAAGTTGCCTCCTTACATGAAAAAAATTTATTTGATTAAAATTATCATTATTATAACATCTATATATACTTTTTTCAACAAAAAAATTTCTACAATTTCTATGATAAATTGACAAAAAACTACAATCATAAAATTAATATAAAAATAAAAGCATATATTTGAATGTTTGTCAAAATTAACATTACCATTCATAATTTATGCTTTTACATTTTATTTTCGTCTGTCCCTAAAATCCGGAATTTGAGAACCGTCCCCATTAAAACTTTATTTTCTCCTCTATCCAATTTTTTAAATCATCTATTTTTACTCTAACTTGTTCCATTGTATCTCTATCTCTTATTGTTACTTGATTATCTTCCAAAGTGTCAAAATCTATGGTTACACAATATGGTGTGCCTATTTCATCTTCTCTTCTATAACGCTTTCCTATTGAGCCTGCTTCGTCATAGTCGCACATAAATGTTTTTGAAAGCATTGTGTATACTTCATCTGCTTTTTCGCTTAATTTTTTAGATAATGGAAGCACTGCTACCTTATATGGTGCTATAAATGGATGTAAATGTAATACTGTTCTTACATCTCCTTCTGCTATTTCTTCTTCGGCATAAGCTTCGCAAAGAATTGCTAAAACTGTTCTATCTAGTCCATAAGTAGATTCAATAATATATGGTATGTATCTTTCATTTGTATCTGTATCTAAATATTCCATGCTCTTTCCAGAATATTCTTGATGTCTTGATAAATCATAATTTGTTCTATTGTGTGTACCATTAATTTCACCCCATCCAAATGGGAATAAGTATTCTATATCGCATGCAGATTTTGCATAAAATGCTAATTTTTCATGATCATGATATCTCAATCTTTCTTCTGGAAGTCCTAAATCCATATAATATTGTTTTCCATATTGTTTGAAATAATCATATAATGCTGTGTCATCTCCTTCTTTACAGAAGGTTTGAAATTCCATTTGTTCGAATTCTATTGTTCTAAATGTAAAGTTTCCTGGTGTTATTTCATTTCTGAAAGCTTTACCTATTTGACCTATGCTAAAAGGTAGTTTTGCTCTTGATGTTCTTTGCACATTTAAATAATTAACATACTCTCCTTGTGCATTTTCTGGTCTTAAATATATAACACTTTTACTATCTGTTGTAACTCCTCTATATGTTTGGAACATTAAATTAAACTGCCTTATATCTGTAAAGTCTGACTTTCCACAGTTAGGGCATGGAACTTTATGCTCTTTTATATATTCCATCATTTGCTCTTGTGTCATTCCATCTGCATCTGCATTTGGATCAAAATCATTAATTAAATTGTCTGCTCTGTGCCTCATTTTACATTCTTTACAATCTATTAATGGGTCTGAAAAGCTTGATACATGTCCTGAAGCTTCCCAAACTCTAGGGTGCATTAATATATCTGCATCTATTTCATAACTATTTTTTCTTTCTTGTATAAATCTTTTTCTCCAAGTATCTTTAATATTATTTTTTAATCTTGCACCTAATGGTCCATAATCCCAAGTATTTGCTAAACCTCCATAAATCTCAGAACCCGCATAAATAAAGCCTCTTGCCTTACATAAGTTCACTATTTTTTCCATTGAATCTACCATTTTACATTCCTCCATTTTATTTTTTCAATATTATGTTTTCCATTTTTATTTTTTTAAAGTTTTCCACATGCAATGTGGAAAATGTGGATAACTTTGTTGATAACCTTATATCAAGCTTTTTCCATTTTACATTTTTTCACATTTCCATTTTTTGCCTTCAATTATGCAAACTTACTAATTATTTGGTACATTTATTATGTTTCTTTGTTACGTTTTGTTTACAATAATATTTCAGTTATTTTTCGCTTATATTTCAAAATTGTTACAAAGTTATTTACATAATTTTGTTTGTTGCCTTTTATAACACTATTTCTTAACCATTATACTACATTCTATTCTGAATAAATTTCCATGAATCTTTGCACATATCTTCCAAAGTTTTAGTTGCAACCCAATCTAGTTCATTTTTAGCCTTTGTTGGATCTGAATAGCAAGTTGCTATATCTCCTTCTCTTCTTGGTGCTATTTTATATGGTACTTGCTTTCCTGTTACTTTTTCAAAAGCCTTTACCATATCTAACACACTATACCCCATGCCTGTGCCTAAATTATATATAAACAATCCATGTTTTTCTCTATTTAATTTTTCTATTGCTTTTATATGCCCTTTTGCTAAATCTACAACATGTATATAATCTCTTACGCCTGTTCCGTCTGGCGTATCGTAATCATTTCCATATACTGATAATTCCTTTAACATACCTGCTGCTACACGAACTATGTATGGCATTAAGTTATTAGGTATGCCTTTTGGTTCTTCACCTATTAGCCCACTTTCATGCGCTCCAACTGGATTAAAATATCTAAGTATTGCAATGTCCCAGCTGTTATCTGATTTATATATGTCTTTTAAAATCTGTTCTATATATAGTTTTGTCGTTCCATATGGATTCGTTGTTCCTCCTATTTTGCAATCTTCTGTTAATGGAATTCTTCCCGGATTTCCATATACTGTAGCAGATGAACTAAATACAAATTTTTTAACTCCATATTTTCGCATTGTATCTAACAACACTAGTGCACCTGAAATATTATTAGTATAATATTCTATTGGCTTTTCTACAGATTCCCCAACAGCTTTAAACCCTGCAAAATTTATTACACTTTCTATATCTTTATTTTCCTCAAATACCTTTTCCAAAGCCTCTCTATCTAAATAATTTATTTCATAGAATTTGAAATCCTTACCTGTTATTTTTCTTATTGAATCTAATACTTCTGGTTTACTATTGGAAAAGTTATCTATTATAATAACCTCTTGTCCTATATTTAATAACTCAACCACTGTATGGCTTCCTATATAGCCAGCTCCACCTGTAACTAAAATTGACATATATTTCATTCCTTTCTTTTTATAGTTATTACCTTGTAGACGTTGATTAAAATAAATTTATACTAAATTTTATATTTATAAATTCTTTTATATTATACATTAAAAATACCAAATTAACAATAGTTTACAGTTTTTCTATTTTTCATATAAATTTATATAAATTCTATAATCTCTTACAATTTTTCTAACATAGTTATTCGTTTCTTTAAATGGAATATTTTCTATATTTGAGCCATCTTGTTTTATAATGCCATCACTAATCCATTTATCCACATTACCAATTCCAGCATTATATGCTGCAAGAGCAACTAGATACGAATATTTATATTTAGTTAACAAATTTTTATAATAGCTAACACCTATTTGTATATTTTTTTCTGGATTATATAAGATGTCTTCTGATTCCACCGGCATTCCCATTTTTTGTGCAATTTCTTCCGCAGTAGTTGGCATTAATTGCATAAGACCAATGGCTCCTTTGTGTGAAACTGTGTTATTATCAAAATTACTTTCAGCTTTAATAATTGCAAATGTAAGTAGTGGGTCTACTCCGTTTTCTTCTGAATACTTGTACACATATTCTGAATATGTGGTTGGATAAATTTTCTTTAGTATTATATCTTGTACATTAAAAATTTGAAATAAAAAAAATCCTATTATAATGATTACTATTAATATAATAATTTTGCTTTTTTTCTTTTTCTTCAATATGTTTCTCCTTTGCTTTAAGCTGTTTCTGATTGGTTAAACTATTTAACCCCGTCCCTAATAGTTTAATAGTTTAATAATTTAGCTATTTCGCATCATACCAATTTGTTGCCTCTGTTACCTCTACTTCTAAAGGAACTGTTAACTTTGTAGCATTTTCCATACATTCTTTTAATACTTGTTTTGCTTTCTCCTTGTCTTTTTCACTTGCTTCTAATATAAGTTCATCATGTACCTGTATAACTATTTTTGCATCTATT
>CANQRI010000080.1 GCA_947626235.1 uncultured Clostridia bacterium
AATATATTATAAATTATTTTGTATATTGTGAATAAAATCAATGCTATAATAGTATAGTTTCTAACAAATTTCCATTTATCTCTCTAATACCTGTAATTTATTTAATTAAATATCTTTTATCTCCCCACCAGTTTGGAACTAAATCTTTTAATAATACAATTTTTCTCCTTTCTCTGACACTTTGTCAGTATTATAATATACTAATTCTGACACAATATCAATATTTAAAAAAATAGCTTAATGCTTTTTACATAGCTATTTTTAACACTTATACATTAAGTATCTAACCTATACATTATTGTTTTTCAGCCATTCTAAATAAGAATGATGATTTTGATATTGAATATAAAAAATACTTTAATAATAATCAAGATTTTTCTTTATGAGAGTTGTTAATGTAACTTTTGTAATTATTTTTTCTTTGCTATTATATCAAATATATGCCAATGTTTGATTTTTCCAAGTCCTGTTTTTCCATCTTTTTCGGTTTCTTGAAAGTCGATAATCTCAAATTTAGTAAAAAGATTTAGAACTTGTTCTTTAGATAAAAAAAGCATATTTTCTTTTACTGATACCCATGAATCTTTTAATCCCAAAAAATTTCCAACAAAGTATCCGACCATTATTAATACTATTTACGATTTTATCCCAAAAATCATTAAAATAATTTTTACTACAATAAGGTATACTAAAATTTGAAACAATTAAATCATTTTTCTCTAATTGAATGTTTTCAAAATTTTGACATATAAATTTAATTTTTTTTAATTCTTCTTCATTTAAATTTGCTTCAATAATATTTTGGGTATCTTCTTTATCTATTGCAGTTACATTCCAATTATTTTTTATTAAAAATATTGTATCTCTTCCTGCACCACAGCCTAAATCAATTGAATTACCATTTTTAGTTTTCATTTCAATAAATTTTTTTATATTGTCATGAGGCATTACACCTTTAGTATTTTCATAAAATTTTTTTATATTTCCCATATACTTCAAACCCTTTCCAGATTATTTTATATTATATTTTTATATAAAATACAAGAGAGTGTAAAATCAAAATTGAATCTTACACCCTCTTATAGCCTTCAGAAAGTCTTCCAGCACTGAGGATCCCTCGAATAGAAATTACCAGTTAAGCATTTTGCAACAGCAGGACAACCTCTACAGAAGTTTTTTAGTTCACATTTTGAGCAATTTTCAAAGTCCTCAAACTTACGATATTCTTCCATTTTTTCACCATAGAAGATATCATAAATTGATTCTTCAGGAACTTTACCAACAGGTGATTCACATCTCCTACATGCGTATACAGTACCATCTGGCAGAGTAGTTATGTGGCTTATTCCACAATGGCATCCATCAATTATGAGATTATCAGGATTTTCGACATCATCTATTGTGAACAATCCTTTTTCATAGAGATATAAACTCCAAAGATGATCCTTAAGAGCAAACCTTGTTCCACAATCCTTATATTTATTAAACTTTTCCCACATTTTATCTAAGAATTGCTTGTACTCATCAGGAGTAGGAATTAAATCAAAGTCGTCAGGATTAGGACAATATCTTGCAAAAGCAAAATTGTCAACGCCATGTTCTACAACAATATCTACCAAATTGGGTAATTCACGGATATTGGTTTTAGAAACTGTAGACATAATAGCAGTTCGAATATTGCTATTCTTGAAGTATTTAATACTATCAAGTGTTGCATCAAAAGAACTAGGTCTTCTGATATAGTCGTGTGTCTGTTTTAAACCATCTATAGACATCTGATAACCATGACATCCAAATGATTCAAGTCTTGAAACAACCTCATAGTTTATATGAAATGGATTACCTAGAATTGAAAAAGGTACATTTTTTTTAGCAGTTGAATTTGTATTTGTACTAATTTTTATTACTTCAAATGGAGCAGTTTGTACATTATTTGTAACTGTACCACCTACTTGAATTATATTTGTTTTGTTATCTCTATATGAAATTGTAAAATCATATACATTTTCATCTAATTTGTATCCCTCTGGAATAGTACCTTCTTTTGCGTAAAATTTTCCTACTGGCAATCCATTTAATACATCTTCTTTTATAGTTAGTGGAGCTTTAGTTTGGGTATTTATAATTTTTATGGATGCTACTCCATATTTATTAAAAGTAAATGTTGCTATTGATTCGTCTTTAGAAAAATACTTTATAGTTCTCGCAACATTATAAATATCTTCTTTTGCATATAAAGTATATACCGAACCTGCTATTGATGCATCTCCATGATGACTGTCTCCATCAATTCTATTGCTGTTTCCCGTTTTAGCATCTGTTTTTGTTAGTCTAATTTCTCCAAAAGGTTCATAATTTATTAAATCTTCATTTCCATATATAACTGAAGTATTTTGATCTTTATAACTTAATGTAAATGAATGAATTGTGTCATCTATTAGATAACCTGACTCATTTTCCAATTCTTGATAGTAATATTTTGTCAACTCAAGATTATTTACCGTAATTTCCCCACTTTGATTTGTAGAAAATTGTTCGTCATATCCATTATCATTCCAAATACGGAATTTTACATTAGGAATAGTAGCAGACTTATCTGAATTATATTTTTTTATTGTAAATGTTCCTGTAGGTTTTGTATTTGTTATTGCTTTTTCTGTCGTTTGATTAGTTTTAACTTCAACATTATATGCTTTAGTATCTAATAAGAATCCCTTTGGTGCTGTTTTTTCCTTTACAATATATGTACCAGGTTTTAGCGAATCTAGCATGATTTTTCCTCCAGTAACCTTTACATCTCTATTAAAATTATCAGGTCCAGTTATATTAAATGTTGCTCCATCTATTAAACTTCCTTTATCGTCAAGTTTAGATAATTCAAGTCTTCCAAAAAGGTTAATCTTTAAATCAAATGATAGTGTAACAGGATCATTATAATTTAGAGAATACAATTGGTTTTGAATATTTGTATTAAATGTAAAATACATTGTTGTATCATGATCTTCACTTCCATTTTTTATCATTCCCCATTCTTTCATTGTTGCATCTGATAAGCTTAATCTTTCTATCTTGCATTCTTCTGGAACTGTTATTTTCATCGTATTTTCTCCAAGAGTATGCTCAAATCTTATTCCTTCTCTTGTCTGATTTATGGTATTATAATTTTGTAAAACATTATTTGAATCTGTTATTGTTTTTGTTTCTCCAGCTTTTATTTCAATTTCTGTTCCATCAAAAGATGGTCTTTTTTTCATATTATTTATTTCATTTTCTATATTAGTTTTGAATGAAACATATTCGCTTTGTAGTCCTGCATCTAAAAATGTTGCATGTGATTGGTCTAAAACTTCCCATAAATATTGTTGCGTAAATACATACATTTTTCTCGTTGGAATTGCCCAAGTATCATCTAAGATTCCACCATCAACCACGTCATCACCTTTTTCTTTATACCAACCATAATAAGCAACTTGTGCAGCTTTTTTCATTTTTTCATTTGTTGGTGTATAATACTGTCCATCGTAGACAGTTCCTGTTATAAATTCTGTTCCATGCTCAGTACAAAAAACCGTATAAGACTTACCTGTTGTCTGATTTGTAAGTCTTCTTATTAATATACCATCTTCATCATTATTATCAGTAGTTCTATATTTTGAAGCATATTGACCACCAACAAATTTTCCTGTTCCAGAGACAGCTAAGACTGGCTGCATTATGCCAAATATAATTAAAAACAATAATATTAATGCAATTATTTTTTTCTTTATAATAAATCTATTTATCATATTTTCCTCCTTAAAAAATAGAACAAGATAAACTTGTTCTTAACATTTCTAAATATTTTAATTCTTTTGTTTTTTCACTATAAAAAGTCAAGAAAATCTTGACTTTACTCATCTCTAAAATAAAAATTAATTGTCCATTTGTTACAAAACATGCAAGACCAAACCTCGTATCCATAAGGACATTTCTGATTGTATTCTTCTCTAGTCATTTGCCCATGCTCAAGTTTATAACCCAAATCACCTATTAACTGTTCATAATATGAAATTGCTTCTTCTCTAGTGTCAAACCATTTATTTGAATTTCCTATTGCAATTTCATGATTTGAGTTATTAGTACATCTTTCAACTTGTTGTTTGTTTTCTTCCTTTGTCTCATTTTTATTGTTTATCTCTTGAGTGGAGTTTACTGAATTTACATTGTTATTTTTGTCAGTATTACTTGTTTTATTATTTTGATTTTTTTCAACTTGTTCTTCCTTTTTTGGATTAATATCTTTTTCTTTTGAATTGTTTTCTGTCTTATTTTCTACTGCATTATTTTTAGTAACTTTTGTAATATCTTTTGGTTTAGTATTTTCATCATGATAATCATTTATTTCTATATTATTTTTGGTTGTATTTAGGTGTTCATCTTCACCTTCTATTTCTATGTTATTAAATGAATTCATTGATAAGTTATTTTGAAAAATATTTCCATCCTTATCGTATTCTAATGCTAAGTTATTTTCAACTGTTTTACTCTTATTTGTTATTTTCACTACAAAAAATAATCCTGTAAAAATAAAAATACTTATTATTATGATAATAATAATTAAAAATTTTTTATTCATAACTATCACCTCTAGCATAGAGAATAGCACAAATTAAAAAATTTTTAAATATGAGAAAAAATATTAAGTAATTTTATTTTTTTATTTCTTTCAAATTAGCAATTATATAATACCTTTTATTTGTTGGTGTAACAGTATTATTAATATATGAACAAGTTGATAATTTTACTATTTTATTTATCTCCTCTTCGTTCTCTATAATATATTGACTTTTACTTTTATAATAATCTATTTTCTCTTGAAAATTTAGTAGCCTAATATTATTTTCTTCTTTTTCTATATCAATAGAATATGCACTGAAAACTGTAGCTTTATAATTTACATTTTTAGAATATATTTCAAAATTAATGTGTTGATATAAAAAATCTTTATTTAAATATTTTCCTAAATCTGAAAACATAAGACCTGTCTTCATGTTATGTCCATATACGATTGTTTCTTCTTCTTGAAATGGATTATTATTTAATGTAAATATTGATCCGTTTATATTATATTCTCCATTGTATGAATGTTTCAAATACTTCAAATTATCGTTATCTTTTAGAATTGGATAATTAATATTTGTATCATCAATTTTTATCCATCCAATTATGTCTTTATTTATGTTTATTAACTTCTCCCAATCAATATTAATTTCATTATTACTTTCTTTTTCTATTATATCTTCAATTAAGTTTTTAGTAGATTCCTTGCTTTCTTTATATTCAAAGAAATCCTTACTTAAAATATATGAAGATATAACTAACACTATAATACAAATAACTATTATAATTTTTATACCTATCGTTTTTATATCTCAGCACCTCCTTTGATAATTCTTTTTAGCATCACCTCCTTAAATTCTTATGTTTTATCTCTTATTTATATCGAATAATTTCTTATATATTTTAGATATATTTGAGAATTTTTGTGGCTTTTCTATTATATTTTTCACTTGGCTCGGATAAAAATTTCCAAAGATAATATCATATATTCCCATTTCTAATGCCGTTTTAGTTTCTTCTGACTTTTCACTTTTTATTAATAAAATTACTCTTATGTCTTTCTCTCTTAATGTATATAAATATTCCTTCAAATTATTTTGAATTGCACTTGTTGCAAGAATTACAGTTTGATTTTTAAATTTATCATCTTCTATTATAAAATCAGAATAACTTACAACCATAGAACCTTTTATTTCTTCTTCTAATATTTTATCTATTTCATTGTTTCCTGTATAAATAACAATCATTCTTGATTACTCCCTTCTTTTTCTAATATTGTTAATGGATCAATGGCTTGTCCATATTTTCTTACTGCGAAATGACAATGTGAACCAGTAGTAGCTCCATTAGTTGGATTTCCATTTGAATCTTTATATGGATTTCCTGGAACATCATATACATTTTTAGGACCTACTTTTCCAATTACTTGTCCTTTCCTTACTTTATCTCCTACTTTTACTAAAAAATTAGGATCACAATGACAATATGTAATTGTATATTCATT
>CANQRI010000081.1 GCA_947626235.1 uncultured Clostridia bacterium
TTCGACTTGCATGTCTTATGTGCGCCGCCAGCGTTTATCCTGAGCCAGGATCAAACTCTCTTGTTATTGTATCTATACTTTCAGTTTCTTTCCTATTAAAAATTGATATTCTCAATAGAAAATAAACTTACATATAAATCGTTTTTGAGTTTTAGCTCTTAAATAAATTTTGGTTTTGTTTTGGTAGTACTTATTTACTACCGTTTGGTTTATCTTCAAAGGTTTGTTTATTGTTTACTTTTCAATGTACTTTATAATAATTATGTTGCCGTGTATTTCTAACAGGCAATACTTATTGTAGCACAACTATTCATTTAATGTCAACACATTTTTTTATTTTTTTCTAAATTTATTTTTTTCCATCGTTTTTTCGTTGAAATATCAACAAAAAAAGTTTCAAAAAAATTTTGAAACTTCATTATTTTTTGCTACGGATTTGCAAATTAGTGGTATTAATATACCAAAATTTTCTATTCATCTAATAATTCAGCTACATTACCAACATAAACTCCACCTGGCACATTTGTATTGCTTCTCTCCGTATTAGTTTTTGCTGTATTTGTATTATTAGCGTTTTCTATACTATTAGTTTTCTCCGTGTTAGAATTTACAGTATTTGATTCAATTTCATTATCAACAGTATTTGACCTAATGCTATTTGAATTGCTTGTATTAGTAGTGTTTGACCTTGTAGTATTTGATGTAGTATTTGAATTAACTCTATTTGTAGTATTAGTGCTACCCCTATCTGTAGTATTTGAATTTATTGCATTTTGATTTCCATCTCCTGTTATTTTTGGCATGTTCATCATAAATAATATTACGGCAGCTACTACTATTACAAGTATTAAAACTAATGCTATTAATGGTATCCCTCTTTTTTCTTTTTTCATATGTGTTCCTCCTATTTTTTATAAAAATATCTTTTTATATTTTATAGCAATTTATTCATAATTTCAACATTTTTATATAATATTTTTTATTTTATTGCAATTCCATTTTCCAATTTTTCTAATCCTAGCTCTTTTAATACTGTTGCAGATATGTCTGCATAAGTATTTCTTATTCCTATATTTTTTCCTTCCTTCATATTTTTTCTATACATTAATATAGGTATATATTCCCTTGAATGATCTGTACTAGGTGTAGCTGGGTCATTTCCATGGTCTGCAGTTATAATTAGCAAGTCATCATCTTTTAAATTAGACATTATTTCAGGAAGTTTGCTATCAAAGTATTCTAATGCTTCTTTATATCCTTCTATATTATTTCTATGACCATAAAGCATATCGAAATCTACTAAATTAGTAAATATAAGTCCCGATGTATCCTTTTTTAATTCTTCTAAGGTTTTTTCTATTCCGTCTTCATTACCTTTTGTATGAATTGCTTTTGTAATTCCTCTACCTGAAAATAAATCTTCTATTTTTCCTATTGCAATTACATCTTTTCCATTTTCGCTTATTACATCTAGCATTGTTTTTCCAAAATTAACAGATTCAAAATCCTTCCTATTATATGTTCTTGTAAAATTTTCACTATTAGTTCCTATAAAAGGTCTTGCTATAACTGTTCCAACATTATATTCTGGCTTATCTAATATTTTTCTTGCTATTTTACATATTTCATACAATTTATTTACTGGTATAACTTCTTCATGTGCAGCAATTTGAAAAACACTATCAGCAGAAGTATATATTATTGGATAACCTGTTTTTATATGTTCCTCTCCGAACCTCTTTAATATTTCTGTTCCTGAACCTACTTCATTGCATAGAATTCCTTTTAAACCTGTATCTTTTAGAAATTCGTCTATAAGTTTTTTAGGAAAGGCATTTGGATAAGTAGTAAAAGCAGGGTGCTGAATATAACCTGATATTTCCCAATGGCCTACTGGACTATTTTTTCCGTCAGATTGTTCTACTGCTTTTCCATACATTCCTATCGGCTGTTCTTCTTTTTCTTCTATGCCAATTCCTTCTATATTATATAACCCCAATTTTTTCATATTAGGAAGCTTTAAGGTTGAATTATTATATATTCCCCTTAAAGTATTACTTCCTTCGTCTTTATATTTGCTTGCATCTGGAAGCTCCCCTACTCCAAACCCATCAAGCACAATTATAATTGCCCTATTTATCATAAAACCTCTTTTCCAAAGAGCTCTAATGCCCTTTTATTTCTAATGAATATTCGTATAATTTAATTGTTTGAATTTGATTTTCATATTCATTAATCATTTTATTTAATTTAAAATCTTTTCTTGAAATTAATTTAGTTTCAAATTTGTCTAAATCTATTAATACTTCTTTTGATATATCCATTCCTAATGGAAGTGTTTTATTGTTATTGTCAAAAAACATTATATTACTATAATATATTATTGGCATTTGCTCTTTAATATTATATTTGTATAAAATAATTTCATCTTCATCTTTATTTATAGCTTCTTGTGGATTAATGCTACATATTTCAAAACCATTATTCTCTTTTTCACTTTTTGTACAATTATATATAGGCATATCATAACTTGAAACAATTTTACCATAAGCTTCTTTTAATAATGTAAGATAATTTTTTATAGTTTTTTCATATTCTTCTAATTTTGTTTCCAAATTTACATTTAATATTTTATATTTTTCCTTTTCAATTTCTCTATGCTTTTTATTATTTAATACCTTTATTTTTGTATTATCTTCAACTATATTTCCAAATATATCAAAATCCTTTGACTCTATATTTTCTATATCTTCTTCATATTCTTTTTTTAAGGCTTTTAAGCTTTTTTCAAGTAATGTAAGGTCTTTTTTCAAAACTTTATCTTTATTTAAGATTTCAAAAGATTTAATATCACTTTTTATTGCAAAAATTGCATCACATTCACTTTTAGAAAATACCTCTCTTTGCATTTCATCAACTCTCTGCCCAAAGTCTTCTATATCGTCTTCATAGTCAAATACTTTCTTTAATTTATCTTTATGAATATTTTCTTCTTTTTCTTCACTTTCTGTAAGAAGTGCAACTTCATCTTTGTTTGCATATTTCCAGAAATCAAAAATGCTTTTTTTGTGACTTTCAATTTCATTTATATATAATGTAGCATTTTTTATTTTTTTCTCTAAATTTTCCTTTTTATTTTCAGCAGCTCTTATATCCATTTGAATATTTTTGTATTTTGTTCTTTTTTCTTCTAATTTACTGCCTAATTTTAATAAATCTTCTATTGTATATAATTCTTTTTCTTCGATATTTTCCTCTTCAATTTTAGTTTCTTCTTTTGACTTTTCTTGTTTTTCTTCTACTTTTTCATTAGTAAATTTTTTGCTTGCTTTTTTCCCTTGGAAGAAATATTTCATTTTTCCGAAAAAACTTTTTTTACATTCTAAAAAAGTAACTATTTGCTTCTCTTTAAAAGAATATTCTTCATTTTGCTTCTTTATTGTTTTATTTAATAATTCTAATTTTTCTGCATCAAATAATATTTCTGTTGAAAGTTTTTCATATTCAGCTTTATTTCGTAAAAATTCTGTTTTTAAAAATTCTGCTAAAGTACTGTAAGTTAATTTTTTAAGCTCATAGAAAAACTCAAGTTCTCCTTTTTCATTTACATATACTTTAAATGTATATTTCATTTCGCTTTCTAGTATAAATAAAGCTTTTATTAGTTTATATATTTCTCCTGCTTCTTTTTTGTTTGGCAATTCTATTTTATAAATACTTTTAATTTTATCGTATACTTCAGTTTGCCCAACAATTTGCAAGCTTGCATTATCTTCTTTATCATAAACTTCATATATAAATGGCCACGATTTAGTAAATAGCCATAAATAGTTTTCCAAATCTGTTATTTCTGATTTTTTTAAAATACCACTTGAATATTCTAAATGACTTATTGGTACATATATTAACTCTTTTTTCTTTGATTTTTCTGATTGAATTTTTTTCTTTATAACATAAAATAAACTCTCTACGCTATCTTCTCTACTTGGAAATAGCATAAAATATTTTTTAGATGCTTCTGAATAAAATATTTGCCATATAAAATTTTCTCTGTATTTTACTTCGTAAGGTATTTTTTTATTTAATTGCTCTTGTGCTTCTTCTAATTCTTGCAATTTGCCAATGTCTAATTTTTTTAGCATTTCTAAAAATGATGTATATTTTTCGATATTATCAGCATTTTCTTCTATATTTTCTTCAGCTGTTATATAATCAGCTAAATAACTTGCCTTTTTAAATTTTTGATTTAAGTCATCTAGCCTGTCTGAAGGTGTTACAAATATTTCTATATCTTTTATATCTACATATTTATATATTTTATAGCTTGTGTCATCATATATTTTGTCAGCTCTAAACTTTATAGTTTCCTTCTGTTTTAAACATGCCGGTATATTTTCTATATCTAACCCAATATATTTTAATTTTTCTTCTATTTCTCTTGTGTTTTTAGGCATTTCGTCCTCCTCACATTTATCCTACGTTTAATTCATTATTATATTATCATACCCCCATTTTCTTGTAAATATTTTCAGAAAAATTTTATATACTTCGTTTTCTCTCATTTAATATTTCAATTGACAAAATTTATATACTTCGCTTTTTTGCATTTAATATTTTAATTAATGAAACCACATCTAAATTTTTCATTAGTAAAATTTATGGCACTTGTTTATTTCAGAATAATATTATATAATATGTTCATAATTTCATAAAAGACCTTTATCAAGGCAAAGGAAGGATGATAAAAATATGGAAAATACTTTAGTAAAAGATTTATACAGAAATACAGAAAAATATGCAGAAAAAAACGTACAAGTTTCTGGTTGGGTAAGAACAGTTAGAGATTCTAAAACATTTGGATTTATAGAATTAAATGATGGTTCTTTTTATTCTAATGTTCAAATTGTATTTGATGATAAATTAGAGAACTTTGATGAAATTTGTAAATTATCAATTAGTTCTTCTATTATTGTAGAAGGAACTGTTGTAAAAACCGAAAATGCAAAGCAACCTTTTGAAATTAAAGCTTCTAAAGTTGAAATTTACGATTTATCTGATAGTGATTATCCTCTTCAGAAAAAAAGACATTCTTTTGAATATTTAAGGACTATTGCACATTTACGTCCAAGAACAAATACATTCAACGCTGTTTTTAGAGTTCGTAGTGTTTTATCTTATGCAATACACAAGTTCTTTAATGAAAGAGGCTTTGTTTATGTTCATACACCAATTATTACAAGTAGTGACGCAGAAGGTGCAGGAGAAATGTTTAGTGTTTCTTCTATGGATTTTGATAATCTTCCTAAATGCGAAGATGGAAGCGTTGATTTTTCAAAAGATTTCTTCGGAAAAAATGCTCATCTTACTGTAAGTGGTCAATTAGACGTTGAAAACTATGCTTTTGCTTTTAGAAATGTATATACTTTTGGTCCTACTTTTAGAGCTGAAAATTCAAATACTGTAAAGCATGCTGCAGAATTTTGGATGATTGAACCTGAAATGTGTTTTGCAGATTTAAATGATGACATGAATTTAGCAGAGGATATGATTAAATATATTATTTCATATGTATTAGAAAATGCTCCTGAAGAAATGGAATTCTTTGATAAATTCATTTCTCCTGGATTATTAGAAAGATTACACCATGTTGTTAATTCTGAATTTGGAAGAATTACTTATACAGATGCTATTAAAGAATTAGAAAAAAATAATGATAATTTTGAATACAAAGTATTTTGGGGAGCTGACATTCAAACTGAGCATGAAAGATATTTAAGTGAAACTGTTTTTGGAAGACCAGTATTTGTTACAGATTACCCAAAAGAAATAAAAGCATTTTATATGAAACAAAACCCTGATGGTAAAACTGTTGCTGCCACTGACCTTTTAGTTCCTGGAATTGGAGAATTAATTGGTGGTAGCCAGAGAGAAGAAGATTTAGAAAAATTAAAAACTAGAATGAAAGAATTAGGACTTAAAGAAGAAGATTACTGGTGGTATTTAGATTTACGTCGTTTTGGTAG
>CANQRI010000082.1 GCA_947626235.1 uncultured Clostridia bacterium
CTTAACAATTCAATTATACTACTTGAATCACTTTTTTTCTATATTATTTTTGTTTCACATCAATTGTAACACTACATGTTAATAAAAAAATTATATTTCGTGAGCCCAATCTTTTGCAATTTCGTCTGGAACCTGTAAGTCGCCATGCCCAACGCCAATAGAAACATTTACATGGTTTGTACCGTGGTAATCACTTCCGCCAGAAACATATAAATTTCTTTCTTTACAAATAGATAGAAGAGTAGCATTTTGCTCTTTTGAAAAAGTTGTATAATAACATTCAATTCCATCTATTTTATAGTTCTCTAAAATATTTTTTAAAATCAAGTCTGAATTTGAACGATATTCATATATATGAGGTATGAAAACAAGTCCGTCGGCTTGTCTTACAATATCACATGTTGTTTGAAAATCTGGTAATACATCATCCATATTTATAAAAAACATAGTAGTAGGGTTTGACATGTATTTTCTATAAAAAATATTGCTATTTTCCCAAGCATCACTGTCAATTAAATTTTTATTATCCTCGCTTTTGGTAATAAAAGAGTGTAAATATTTTGAAGGGTATACACTTCCGTCATAAGCAGATATAAAATTATTTGGCAGAGAAAACCCTTCTTTTAAACATTTTTCGTATAATCTTTCTACCTCTATAACTTGCCTTTTCTCATTTGTTATATAAACTTGATTAACCAATTCTTGCATCTTTTTTAAATTAATGTTGTATCCTAAAATTTCGATAGGAATACTTAAAATTTTAGTGTTAAGTTCAATTCCAGGAACCAATTTCCCAGAATAATAAGTATGATAATCAATAGATTCTAATTCTTTATAAGCACTGCAAGTATTATGGTCTGTAATAGATAAATAATTAACCTTTATTTTTTGTGCATTTTGCAATAATTCTATGGTAGAATCCGTACCATCTGAATGTTTAGTATGAGTATGTAAATCAATCATAAATTTCTCCTCCTGCACATTATTTTAATTCTAATAAAAATTAAAGTCAACATTTGTAAAAAGTTATTGTAAGAATAAAATGTAAATGATATAATCTAAAGCACAAGATATTAGGAAGGATGAGATTGAATATGAAAATTATTCTAGCTTCAAAGTCTCCTAGAAGAAAAGAATTACTAGAACTTATGGGAGTTAAAAATTTTGAAATTATAGTAAGTGACGCTGAAGAAATTTTACAAAAAGATAGCTCTCTAGTAGAGCAATCTAAACAATTAGCATATAAAAAAGCCAAAGCTGTTTTTGAAAAAACAAGTGGAGATAGAATTGTTATAGGTTCAGATACATTAGTTGTTAAAAATGGTAAAATATATGGAAAACCCAAAACGAATACAGAAGCTTTTGAAATGTTAAAAGAATTGAGGGCAAGTGTGCATGAAGTAATTACAAGTTTATGCGTGTTGAAAGAGGAAAATGGAGAATATAGTGAATATTTAGACTATGATATTACGAAAGTAGAAATTAAAGATATGCAAGATGAAGAAATTCAAAATTGGATAAATACAGGTAAAGCAATGGATAAAGCAGGAGCTTATGGCATACAAGATAAATTTGCAGTATATATTAATAGAATAGAAGGTAATTACGATTCTGTAATGGGGTTGCCAATAAGTAAGTTATATGATGTAATAAAGAATTATATATAGAAAGGAATCAGCTATATTTAAGTTGATATGGAAGAATAAATGAAGAAAATATTTAATAAAGAAACTTTAATGGTATTAATTTTTATAGTAATACAAACAATAATATTTATAATATGTGGAGCAAATAAATCATATATTCATATGGACGAGGCATATTCTTTGGGACTTGCAAGTTATCATACAGTAGGAATACAAGATAACGAAGATTTTTATGATACATGGCATAACAAGGAATATTATGAAGACTATTTAGCAGTAAATGATGATGAAGTAGGACAGTACAGTCAAGTTTATGAAAACCAAAAAAATGATGTGCATCCGCCTTTATATTATTTAATATTAAGGTTTGCAATGGGCTTTAGTTTAAACCATTTTTCAATGTGGCCGGGAATTATAATAAACATAATTATATATGCATTTATAACAATATTTTCATATTTAATAATAAAAAGGCTTATAAAAAATCAAGAACATGTAAAAGAAAAGGCAATAATTGTAGCTTTTATGGCATCAGTTGTAATGGCTTCATTAACAAATGTAATATATATTAGAATGTATGCTCTATCTGCATTAAACATTTTAATAACAACATTCTTACATATGAAACTATTAGAAAGTGAAAATATTAATTATAAGTTATTAGTAGCAATAGGGGCATCCGCTTTAGTTGGCTCTTTAACACATTATTATTACTTATTCTATTTAGCAATGATGTATCTTCTATTTGCAATAAAATATATAAAACATAAAAAATTCAAAAATCTAATTTCTTATACATTAACAATGGCAATAGCAGGAGGGCTATCAATTTTAATATTCCCATATTCAATACAGCATATGTTCTTTGGGTATAGAGGGCAAGGTGTTATAAGTAATTTATTAAATGTACCAATGTTTTTAGGAAATATACTTTTATACATATTAAAAATAGATCGTTTCGTGTTTAATAACTTATTATTAGTAATTGCAATAATAATGCTAGTTGCAATTTTATGTAGTCAGAAAAAAGAAAAACGTGAAAAAAACGAATTTGTAAAAATAATGGTAATATCAATGGCATTTTACTTTTTCCTAGTTTCAGTTGCATCACCTTGGACAGAGCTAAGATATGTAGTACCAGTTTGCAATGTAATATTTATAACAGTAATGTATGTTTTACAAAAATTATTAAAGAAAATTTTAGACGATAAAAAAGTTAACATATTAATGATAATATTGTTTATTGCAATTTTAATAGCGCCATTTGTTTTCAAAATAGAACCAGAAGTTTTATATAGTGATAAAAAAGAAATAGTAGAACAGTTAAAGGGCGAGTTAAATGTTCCAACTATATTTTTCTTTAATTCACAAAACAATAGATTTTTAGATGATATTTTACTATTTTCAGAAATAGATGAATCATATATAGCAAAGGATTTAGAATGTACAGAGGAAAATATACAAAATATATTAAAAGATAAAGACCTTTCAAATGGATTAGTTGTTTTCATAAATGAAGGCTGGCAAAATGATGATTTGTTAAATGTGGTGCAAAAAGCTACAAACTTAACAAATGTACAACATTTAAAGAGATTAAATGCTTGCGATGTATATGTTTTAAAAAGTGAATAAAAATATACATAAACTTCCTATTATAAGCATAAAATAAATTAGCTTATAATTTGGAGGTTTTTATATGCTTATAGTATTTAATAAATCAAAAATATATTCATATATTGTGTCAGTATGTACGGTAGTTGTGTTATTTGTAATGGCATTTTTTATAATAGAAGATAATGGTACAGTAGCAACTTCAGCTTCTGTAAAGGAACTGCCAATATACAATGTGGCTGTAAAGGATAAAAAAGTAGCATTTACTATGAATTGCGCATGGAATGCAGATGATATAGATTCCATATTAGCAACTCTTGCAAAACACAATACTCATATTACATTTTTTATAGTAGGAAATTGGGCTGATAAATATCCAGAAGCGGTTAAGAAAATTGCAGATGCAGGGCATGAAATACGGAAATCATTCAGATACGCATCCACATGTAAATAATTTAACATTGGAAAAAAATATAGAGCAAATACAAAAAGCCTCTGAAAAAATTGAAAAAATTACAGGTAAAAAAACCACTTTATATAGAGGACCGTACGGAGAATATAATGATACAGTAATGAAAGCAGCTAGTTCTCAAAATCATACTACAATACAATGGAATGTAGATACATTAGATTACACCGGATTAACCGGAGAAGAAATGTGGAAAAGAATAGATGAAAAACTTGTAGATGGAAGTATAATACTTAGTCATAATGGAACTAAACATACAGCAGATAGTTTAGATATGTTGCTTACAAATATGGAAAAACAGAGTTATGAAGTGGTAACTGTTTCAGAATTGATATATAAAGAACATTACATAATTGATGCAAATGGCACACAAAGACTTGTGGAAAATTAATATGAATAATTAGGTTAAAAAGGGAAATAATAAACAATAGTTAAGAAAATAAGTAAGGGGTGCTAAAGATGTCATTCATAGGTATTATAAGTGATGAAAAAACAGAAAATTTTATATGTCAAAAACTTCAAAAGGAATTACATTTAAGCGATAGTTCAGTTCTATATATTAAAGAACAAAGCATAGAGAATATTAGAAATATAAAATTTGAAACAATATTACTTGCTAGAGAATTTAAGAAAGTAGATATTTTGAAATCTATGTTGAAAGATGCAAAATATTTAATTGTTAATTCAGATATAGAAGCTAATTTAAGTATTTTGGATAATTTAGAAGTAAAAGTAGTAACTTATGGATTTAATTCAAAAGCTACAATAACTGCCTCTAGTGTTACTGATGAAGATATGCTTATTTGCGTGCAAAGAAGTATAGAAGATATAAATGGAAAAGAAATAGAGCCACAAGAAATAAGTGTAGGGAAAGCAGGCACAGACGAGATTACAAAATTAAAGCAATCAGACGAGAAAAAATTCAATACAGAAACATTAAAGGATACAAATAGTATAATGGCAATAATAGCAATTTTATTGATATATGGAAAAAATAATTTGTAAAAATTTTATAAAAACCTTATTATTTAAGAAAAATTTGGAAAAAAATTAACAAAATTTAACTTTTTATGTAGACAAACTCAAAAAAACGTAGTATAATGTTTATGGTAAGAAAAAAATTCTAAAAGAGATACACCATGAATAAAATACAATAAATAAACAAATAAGGGGAGGAAATTAAATTGAATACAAACTATTTAGAAAATAACCAATTAAAACTAATTGGAAAAGTAACAAGCGAAAAGAGTTTTAGTCACGAAATTTATGGGGAAAAATTTTATGTTTTTGACTTAAGCGTACCTCGTTTAAGTGGTAATGCAGACATTATACCAATAACTATATCTGAAAGATTATTAGTTCAAGAAGATATACAAGTAGGTAAAAATGTAATTATTGAAGGTCAATTTAGATCATACAATAGTTATCAAAACGAAAAAAGTAAATTAATACTTACAGTATTTGCAAAAGAAATACAATTTTCAGACAATCAAGAAGAAGACTTTGTACCTAGTAAAGAATGTGCATCAAACGAAGTAACATTAGATGGTTACATTTGTAAAAAGCCAATTTACAGAAAAACACCATTTGGAAGAGAAATAGCAGACATATTATTAGCTGTAAATAGAGCATACAACAAATCAGACTATATTCCATGTATAGCATGGGGAAGAAATGCTAGATTTTGCGAAAATGTACCAGTTGGAACAGAAGTAAGAATAGTAGGTAGAGTTCAATCAAGACAATATGAAAAGAAATATGAAGATGGAACTTCAGAAGTAAAAGTAGCATACGAAGTTTCAGTAGCAAGTTTAGAAATAATAGATGAAGAAGGAAATGTAACAAATAAAGATTTAGAAGAAGAAATGGTAGAAGAAAATAAAGAAGCTATATAGATTACATAGAATACATTATAGAATTAGAGGAGCTATAATATATAACTTATGTAAAAATAAGGGTA
>CANQRI010000083.1 GCA_947626235.1 uncultured Clostridia bacterium
CGCTCATAACATTTTCTAAAAAGGTCCCCACGAGTCACTTCGAAAAATATAATATTATTGTTTTGAAAATAGTATATGTTTTTTTAGCTAAACTATTTAACCCCGTCCCTAATAGTTTAGCTAAAAAATGTGGTAAATACTGTTGAACATTGTGTGATTTTGTAATATACTATTTAGAGAATTTATAATATGATTAATAATATATTTTAGTTTATAAAAACTGTGAAGGGAATGTTAATATAATGGCAGAAAAAATATTGGACCAAATAAATGAACCAAAAGATTTAAAGAATTTAAATTATGCACAGAAGAATAAACTAGCGGAAGAAATAAGAGAAGAAATAATAAGCACTGTGTCAGAAACAGGTGGTCATTTAGCTTCAAATTTAGGAGTTACTGAACTTACCATAGCTATTCACAGTGTATTTAATATGCCTGAAGACAAAATTGTTTGGGATGTAGGTCATCAGACTTATGTACATAAAATTTTGACAGGAAGAAAAGATAAAATGAACACGTTAAGGCAATTAGATGGAATTGCAGGCTTTCCAAAGTCAAAAGAGTCTGAATATGATAGTTTTAATACAGGACACAGTAGTACATCTATTTCAGTTGCTTTAGGAATGGCAAGAGCAAGGGACTTAAAAAAAGAAGATAATAATATTGTTGCTGTAATTGGAGACGGAGCATTAACAGGTGGTATGGCGTTAGAAGCATTAAATGATGCTGGAAATAGTGAGACAAGATTGATTATAATTTTAAATGATAATGAAATGAGTATTTCTAAAAATGTAGGAGGAATTTCAACTTTCTTAACAAGAATAAGAACAAAGAAGTTCTATAAAAAATCTAATAATTATGTAAGAAAGATTTTAGAAAAAGTTCCAAAATTTGGTCCATTTGTAATAAGAGTTGCAAGGAAAGTTAAGTATAGTTTAAAACAACTTATGATTCCTAACATGTTTTTTGAAGATATAGGAATAAAATATTTAGGTCCAGTTGATGGTCATGATATAGAAAGAGTAGAGTGGATATTAAATTTAGCTAAAAAGGAAACGGGACCAGTTTTAGTACATATTATAACTAAAAAGGGAAAAGGGTATAAACCAGCAGAAGATAACCCAGATAAATTTCATAGTACATCTAGTTTTGATATAGAAACAGGTAAAAGCAAAAAGGAAAAGAAAAAAGATTATTCACAAGTATTTGGAGATAAATTAGTAAAACTAGCAAAGAAGGATAAAAATATTGTTGCAATAACAGCGGCTATGGCTGATGGAACTGGACTTTCAGAGTTTAAAAAGCAGTTTCCAGATAGATTTTTTGATGTGGGAATAGCAGAACAACATGCAATAACAATGGCAGGAGGACTTGCAAAATCTGGATTAAAGCCAGTAGTTTCAATATATTCATCATTTTATCAAAGAGCATATGACCAAGTAATACATGATATATGTATTCAAAATTTACCAGTAGTACTTTGCGTGGATAGAGCTGGAATTGTAGGAAATGATGGAGAAACACATCAAGGAATATATGATTTATCATTTTTTAATATTATTCCAAACTTAACAATTATGGCACCAAAGGATTTTGAAGAATTAGAGCAAATGTTGGAATTTGCAATTAATTTGAACTCTCCAATAGTCATTAGGTATCCAAGAGGTGGGGAAGATACAATAAAGTTTGAAAAACATAATAAGATAGAATTAGGAAAAGCAGAGGTTTTAAATGAAATAGAAGAAAAGCAACAAATAAGCGAAAAGGATAAAAATACTTATACAGAAGAAGCAAACAAAACAGATATTGAAAAGCAAACTAATAAAGCAACAATAATTGCAATAGGAAAAATGGTAGCAAAAGGAAGAGACGTTCTAAAAAAATTAGAAGAAAAGAATATAGAGGCAGAGCTTATAAATGCTAGATTTTTAAAACCAATAGATGAGGAAACAATAAAAAAGTCAATAGAGAAAACAAGAAGGGTAATAACTATAGAAGATAATATTATAAAAGGTGGATTAGCAGATGAAGTAACGCACATTATAACTAAAAACGAAATAAAAGATGTAAAAATAAAATGTTTTGGTTACCCAGATGAATTTATAAGACATGGAAGCGTAGAAGATTTAGAAAAGATATATGGTTTAGATGCGGAAAGTATTGCAAAAGATGAAATATGGAAATAATTCTGTGACATAAAAAATATGCCTTGATATTTATAAAATAAAATGTGAAGAAATATAGACAATATAAAAAAATTGGTGTAATATGCTTATAAGAAGAGGTAAATTTATGAATTTAAAAAAAGATGATAATCATTTTTTAATATCGAAAGTAATGGACAAATTTAAACTTTGTGAGACTAGAAATAAAATAGAAAATACAGATTTTTTAGATGAAAATCAAAAAAAAATAGTGAGTGATTTTTTACGTTCTCAAAAGTATAAACATTATTTATTTTATGGCGGAATAGAAAATGCGGAAAGAAATGTGCTTGTAGTTTTTCCGGACAAATTAGAACAAGTTATGGAGAATAGCGAATTCGATTTTAATAATATTTTAGATGCAATAAGAATAGAACTTCCAGATGAAGAATATAACAAATACACACACAGAAATTATTTAGGTGCACTTATGAAGTTAGGGGTAAAAAGAGAAAAAATCGGAGATATAATAGTTAAACCCAATGGTGCAGATATAATAATAAGCAAAGAGATTACGAAGTTTCTATTAACTAATTTAAATGATTTGATAAGATTTAAAAAAGCACAGATTAGTCAAATAAATTTGCAAGATATAGTAGCTATAGCAGTGAAAAAAGAAGAATATGAAATTACAATACCATCAATGAGATTAGATAATATTGTTTCAGAGTTAGCAAAATGTTCAAGGAGCAAAGCAGTAGAAATTATTTTTAGTGAAAGAGTATTCATAAATTATGAAACTGTTACAAAAGTTTCTAAAGAGGTAAAAGAAAATGATAAAATTACAATTAGAGGGAAAGGAAAATTTGAAATTGTAGGAATAACCGGTAATACGAAAAAAAATAGAATAGTGTTAAAAGTGTCACAAATTGGGGGTAAACAATAAAATATTTTAATATAGCGTAAATGAAAAACAAAAGAAAATAAGGGGGTATAAAAATTGAAAACGAAGTATATTTTTGTAACAGGAGGGGTTGTATCAGGATTAGGAAAAGGAATAACAGCTGCATCTTTAGGAAGATTATTAAAAAATAGGGGCTATAAAGTGGTAAATCAAAAGTTTGATCCATATTTAAATGTAGACCCAGGCACAATGAGCCCATACGAGCATGGAGAAGTTTTTGTTACAGATGATGGAGCTGAAACAGATTTGGATTTAGGTCATTATGAAAGATTTACAGATGAAAATTTAACCAAAAATTCAAGTATAACAATGGGCAAAATATATCAAAGTGTATTAGAAAGAGAAAGAAGAGGAGATTATTTAGGTAAAACTGTTCAAGTAATACCACATGTAACAAATGCTATAAAAGAAAAAATATATTCTTTTGAAAATACAGATGTTGATATTGTTATAACAGAAATTGGAGGAACAGTAGGAGATATAGAGGGGCTATCTATTATAGAAGCAATAAGGCAAGTTGGAATAGAAAATGATGTAGAAGATGTAATATATGTTCATGTAACTTTATTGCCATATATAAGTGGATCAAATGAGCTAAAGTCAAAGCCAACACAGCATTCAGTAAAAGAATTGCAGTCTTTTGGAATAAAGCCAGATATATTAGTTTGTAGAACGGAAGTTGATATACCAGATAATCTAAGAGAAAAAATAGCATTATTTTGTAATGTTAGAAAAGAAAGTGTTATTGCGAATAAAACGGCATCTTGCTTATATGAAGTTCCAATATTATTAGAAAAAGAAGGATTGGCAGAAGAAGTATGTAAACATTTATGTTTGGAAAAATGTGAGCCTCATAACGAAAAATGGGAGGAAATGTTAAATAAAATTAAAAATGTTTCAAATAATGTAATAAAAGTTGCGATAGTTGGAAAATATGTTAAATTAGAAGATTCATATTTGTCTGTTGCAGAAAGCTTGAAACATGCAGGTTTTGAAAATGGAGTTAATGTAAAGGTTGACTTTATAGATGCAGAGTTAATAACTGCAAAAAATGCAAAAGAAAAGTTAAAAGATTATTCAGCCATAGTAGTTCCAGGAGGATTTGGAAATAGAGGAATAGAGGGAAAAATCCAAACTATAAAGTATGCAAGAGAAAATAAAGTACCATTTTTAGGTATATGTTTAGGAATGCAAATGGCTGTCGTTGAATTTGCAAGAGATGTGCTAAAATTAAAAAATGCAAATTCAGAAGAGTTTGATGAGATATGTGAAGATCCAGTTATACATATAATGTATAGTCAAAAAGATGTAACAAAAAAAGGCGGAACAATGAGGCTGGGAAGTTATCCTTGTATAATAAAAAAAGGAAGTCTAGCAGAAAAGTTATATAAGCAAATAGAAATAAATGAAAGGCATCGTCATAGATTTGAATATAATAATGATTATAAAGAAAGATTAGAAGAAGCGGGACTAAAATGTTCTGGAGTATCGCCAGATGGAACTTTGGTAGAAATGGTAGAATTAGAGCAAGACAAGCATCCATTTTTTATTGCAAGCCAGTTCCATCCAGAATTTAAGTCTAGACCAGATAAACCAGCACCACTTTTTGTAGGTTTGATAAAAGCTTGTTTGAAATAAGAAAACATAAGGAAACGGACTTTTGCGATTATTTTTAATGCATAAAAAACACCAATTTTGGAAATTATATTTTTCAAGAAAAGGTGTTTTTTATAATGCAAAATATTTTTAACGCCTAAATATGTAAGAGCAAAGTGAGGAAATTTTTATGAAGCAAAATATTAAAAAAAATCTAAAGCGAATAGTAATATTAATAATTTTATTTGCCATATTTATATCATATAATGTATTTTTTAGAAATAATGAAATATATGCTCTTTCTAAATATGGGTCAAGGGGTTCAGAGGTAACTCAAATACAAACTAAATTAAAAAGATGGGGCTACTATACAGGAAGTATAGATGGAATATATGGAAGTAAAACATTAGAGGCAGTAAAATATTTTCAGAGAAAAAATGGACTTACAGTAGATGGAATTGCTGGAACCAAAACATTACAAGCAATGGGAATATATACATCGTCTAATACAAGTTCTTCATCTAGTACAAGTTCGAGCAATTTAAATTTATTGGCAAGGTTAGTATATGGTGAATCAAGAGGAGAGCCTTATACAGGGCAAGTAGCAGTAGCAGCGGTAGTTTTAAATAGAGTAAAAAGTTCAAGTTTCCCAAATACAATATCAAGTGTTATATATCAATCTGGTGCATTTGATGCAGTGTCAGATGGACAAATAAATTTATCTCCAGATAGCACAGCTATAAAGGCTGCACAAGATGCCATAAATGGGTGGGATCCGTCATATGGTGCAATATATTATTTTAATCCTGCAACAGCTACAAATAAATGGATTTGGTCA
>CANQRI010000084.1 GCA_947626235.1 uncultured Clostridia bacterium
AAGTGGTTGTTGTGTAACTAATGAGTATGGTCCTGTTGAACGAGCATGTATTTTATCATCTACTAAGTGGTGTAATTTAAGCATATACATAACTCCAACTGTAATTGGGTTATCAAATTTTTCTCCTGTACGACCATCATATACTATTTGCTTTCCATCTTCTCTTAAGCCTGCTTCTCTAAGTAATTCTTTTATTTCATCATCTGATGCACCATCAAATACTGGGGTTGCAACTTTCCAGCCTAATACTTTTGCTGCCATACCTAAATGTACTTCTAGAACTTGACCTAAATTCATACGAGATGGTATACCTTGTGGGTTTAATACTATATCTACTGGTGTTCCATCTTCTAAGAATGGCATATCCTCTACTGGTAAAATTCTTGAAATAACACCCTTGTTTCCGTGACGTCCTGCCATTTTATCTCCAACAGATATTTTTCTCTTTGTTGCTATATAACATCTAATTACTTGATTTACACCAGGTCCTAATTCATCTGAATTTTCTCTAGTAAATATTTTAACATCTACTATTGTTCCTGCTTCTCCATGTGGTACACGAAGTGATGTATCTCTAACTTCTCTTGCCTTTTCTCCAAATATTGCTCTTAATAATCTTTCTTCTGCAGTAAGTTCTGTTTCACCCTTTGGTGTAACTTTACCAACTAAAATATCTCCTGGTCTTACTTCTGCACCTATTCTAACTATTCCGTTTTCATCTAGGTCTTTTAATCCGTCATCACCAACATTTGGTATATCTCTTGTAATTTCTTCTGGACCTAATTTGGTATCTCTACATTCACAGTCATATTCTTCTATGTGAATTGATGTGTAAACATCTTCCTTAACTAACCTTTCGCTAATTAAAACAGCGTCCTCGTAGTTGTAACCTTCCCAAGTTGTAAATGCTATTAAAACATTTCTTCCAAGTGCCATTTCTCCATTTTTAGTAGCTGGACCATCTGCAAGTATGTCTCCTTCTTTTACCTTTTCTCCTCTAGTTACAACTGGCCTTTGATTTATACATGTACCACCATTTGTTCTTTTGAACTTACGTAGTTTGTATGTGTCTACACTACCTTTTGAATTTCTTACTTTTATTTCATTTCCTGTAACTTTTTCTACTATACCGTCATTTTCTGCTATAATAGTTATTCCTGAATCCCTTGCTGCTCTATACTCTATACCTGTTCCAACTATTGGAGCTTCTGGCATAAGAAGTGGAACAGCTTGTCTTTGCATGTTTGAACCCATTAAAGAACGTTTTACGTCATCATGCTCTAAGAAAGGAATCATTGCGGCAGCAACTGAAACTAATTGCTTTGGTGATACGTCTACATAGTCTACTTCGCTTTTATCAACCTCTGTTATTTCTGATTTATGACGTACACGAATTCTTTTATTTACAAATTTTCCTTCTTCATCTAATGGCTCTGATGCTTGTGCAATAATATAATTATCTTCTTCGTCTGCTGGCATGTAGTCTACTATATCTGTAACTTTTCCTGTTTCTTTATCTACTCTTCTATATGGTGTTTCTATGAAACCATATTCGTTTATAATTGCAAATGATGAAAGTGCTGATATAAGTCCTATGTTTGGTCCTTCTGGTGATTCTACTGGGCAAAGTCTTCCATAGTGAGTATAGTGAATATCACGAACCTCGAAACCTGCTCTTTCCCTAGATAAACCTCCAGGTCCTAATGCTGAAATTCTTCTTTTATGTGTTAGCTCTGATAATGGGTTTGTTTGATCCATAAATTGTGATAATTGAGAGCTTCCAAAGAATTCCCTAATTGATGATGTAATTGGCTTTGTGTTTATTAATGTTTGAGGTGTTACTATGTCTAAGTCTTGTATTGTCATTCTTTCACGTACAACTCTTTCTAGCCTTGTTAAACCAATTCTAAATTGATTTTGTAATAACTCACCAACACATCTTATACGTCTATTTCCTAAATGGTCTATATCATCTACATTTCCTAAACCATGATCTAAATTTAACAAATAGCTTATAGATGCTATTATGTCTTCGTTTGTAACATGTTTTGGTATTAATTCATCTTTTCTTTCTTTTAATACTTTATTTAAATCTTTCTTTTCTGTAGTATCTAATATTGATTTTAATACTGCAAAGTTTACTTCTTCTTTGAAGTGTAAATCTGAAAGGTCTAAATCTGGTAAATATTTATAGATGTTTACTGTTCCATTTCCTATAATTCTTACTTTTTTGTCGTTAACTTTTACATCTACTATGTTTATTCCTGAATTTTGAATTTGCTCTGCTACTTCTTTTGATATAACATTATCTTTTTCTACTAATACTTCCCCTGTTTCTGGGTCTACTATGTTATCAAATGCAACTAACCCTTTTATTCTTGATGCTAAACTTAATTTTTTGTTGAACTTGTACCTTCCAACTTTTGCTAAATCATATCTTCTTTCATCAAAGAATAAACCTGTGAATAAGTTTCTAGCAGCATCTACAGTAGGAAGTTCCCCTGGTCTTAATTTTTTGTAAATTTCTATTAATGCTTCATCTGGGTCTTTTATTGGGTCTTTTTGAATTGTTGCTTTTATTTTTTCTTCGTCACCAAATAACTCTAAAATTTGCTCATCTGTTTCTATTCCAAGTGCTCTTAACAAACAAGTTACTGGTATTTTTCTTGTTCTATCTACTCTTGCCCAAAATACGTCGTTTCCATCTGTTTCATATTCGATCCATGCTCCACGAATTGGCATAACTGTTGATGTGTAAATACGTTTTCCAGATTTATCGTATTCTGTTGCATAGTAACAACCTGGTGAACGAACAAGCTGACTTACTACAACTCTTTCTGCACCATTAATAATAAATGTTCCACTATTTGTCATAAGTGGAAAATCTCCAAGATAAATTTCTTGCTCCTTAATTTCTCCAGTTTCACGATTAATTAAGCGAACTTTTACGTGCAACCTTGTTGAGTATGTTGCATCTCTTTCTTTCGCTTCTTCTACACTATATTTTGTCTTTTCCTCCATGTAATAATCGAAAAATTCTAGAACTAAATTTCCAGAGTAGTCTACTATTGGTGAAATGTCTCTTAATACTTCTCCAAGCCCTTCTTCTACAAACCAATCGTATGAGTCTTTTTGAACCTTAATAAGGTTAGGCATATCGATAAAATCGCCTATTTTTGCAAACGTTTTACGTGTGCATTTTTCGTGTTTGATATCTTTTACCAAACTAATCACCCCTAAATTGATAAAAATTTAAGCAGATTTTAATTTTGAACTAAAATTTTTAACATTTTTACATTTTGTAAAAATTGAGTAGCTAATTTTTAGTTCCCTTTTGTGAATTAAATTTATATTAAAAGAAGTCCTTCTTGTTTCGTGTTTTGCTTACGCAAAATAGGGTTCTACTGCTCATAAGAACTTATTTTACGAAGAAAGCACTAACAATTCCTCTTCTTTTTAAAATTTACATGTTTATTTTGAATAACGCGGATTTTTGTTGGTATAACTGGGTTATGTATTTTTACAAAGATGCAACAAAAAGGTATTCTACTTTATAGGATACCTTTTTGCTTTTTATTTTTATATTGAAAAATTTATATTAACTTTTATTTTAACCAACCCCGTTATTCCGTATATTTTGGAGCTAATTTACATACTACTTTTTTAGTATTTGATAAAACTCCCCTTATACCTTTATTAGTATATAATAATTTTTTAGGGTTGTCAACAATTTTTTATTAAAATTTCGCTATTTTTTTCACTTATTGTTTTTCGTTTTTTACAATATTAAATTTTCATTAAATATTTGTAACATTTAATTTTCTCTTTTTATATCTATATTCTATAAAATCTGTTACTAGTACTTTTAATATTGCTGTTACTGGCACTGCAAGGAACATACCTATTATTCCAAAGTACTCTCCACCAACTGTTATTCCAAAAATAACTAATAAAGGATTTAGTTTTAAAGAATTTCCTATTATTCTTGGATTTATAATATTTGCATCTATTTGTTGTAATATTGTTACCACTACTATCATCCATATTGCTGTTTCTATGCCTCCTGTAAAGAATGTTATAATAGCTGAAATTACAACTGCTATAATTGCACCAACATACGGAATCATATTAAATAAGCCTATCATAAATCCTAATAGAACTGCATATTTTACTCCCATTATTGCCATTGCTATTGATGTTATTACCCCTACTACTACAGCATCTATTAACTGACTTGCTATAAAGTTGAAAAATATTTCATTTGAACGGCTAAAATATCTTTCTATGCTTTGATATGTTTTTTGAGTTACCATTGCTCCTGTTAATTTCTTTAGAAAATCTATTATTGACCTTCTGCTTATTAAAATGTATGTAGAAACTATAATTGCTACAAATGTGTTAATTATGCCATTTGCAAAATCTATCGCTCCTTTTGCATATTGTGATATTGCCTCTACATTTACAAATTGTGTTAAATCAAAATTTTTAACAGCATCCATAATATTTTGTATTACTGTTGTTTTCCAGAAAGAATCTTCTGGAAGTGAATCTATTTGAGATGTTACTATACTATAATAATTTTGAAAGTTGTTAGTTAAGTCTATAACACTTTCTATTACTGGTGGCAATATGAATGTCATAAGTATTACTATTAATATAATTGCAATAATATACACTAAAATTACACTTATTGGTCTTGCATTCTTATATATTATGCCTTTTTTTGTTTTTCTTAACAACTCTTCCACCTTTTTACATGGCATGTATAATATGTATGAAATTAAAATTCCTATTAAGAATGGTGTTATTATTTTGAAAAAGTTTCCTACGGAATTCATAATATCGCCAAAATTATCTAAAATTTTGTATAAAAATATTGCCACAGCTACTAGTGATAACCAATATAGCCATTTTTTCCAATGTGTTCTTTCTTTTTCCATTTTTATTAATCCCCTTTTATATTTCTATTTCTAACCCAACCGGACAATGATCACTCCCAAATACTTCTGGATAAATTGATGCTTCTTTAATTTTATTTTCAACTGATTTTGATACTATAAAGTAATCGATTCTCCAGCCTATATTCTTTTCTCTTGCATGGCCCATATATGACCACCACGAATAACTTTCCTCTTTTGTTGGATATAAATATCTAAATGAATCTGTAAAACCGCTTTGTAAAAGCTCTGTCATCTTGCCTCTTTCTTCATCTGTAAAGCCGGCATTTCCTCTATTTGATTTCGGATTTTTTAAGTCTATTTCATTATGTGCTACATTTAAATCTCCACAATAAATTACTGGCTTTTTATTATCTAATTTTTTTAAATATTTCCTTATTTCATCTTCCCAAACCATTCTGTAATCTAATCTTTCTAGTTCCCTTTTGGCATTTGGTGTATAGCAATTTACCATATAAAAGTTTTCATATTCTAATGTTATAATTCTTCCTTCTTTGTCGTGTTCTTCTATACCTATTCCATATGTTACATTTAATGGTTTTTTCTTCGTAAATATTGCTGTT
>CANQRI010000085.1 GCA_947626235.1 uncultured Clostridia bacterium
TCTGGTTTCCCACCTACTCTTGGGTATAAGCTAACATTATTTTTAATATCTTCGTCTACCATATCCTTTAATGAATATCCTGCATTTTTAAATGCTCTCCATATTACATCTGTACAAACACCTTCTGTTTCCGGAGGGTAACCGCCTGCATAATATGCGCTTTTATATTCAGGTTTATTTATTGCATCTTGCCTTGCTCCTAATAATATATCTGTATAATCGTCTACACCATTACTATTAAAATCTCTGCTACTCAACACTACTTCTATGCCAAAATCTTCTGCAAAATATACTTTTTTCACTAACATAAAATATCCTATCAATAATGCTATTGTAGCAATTACAATAATTAATACCAATATTTTAATTAGCTTCTTCATGCATTTTTCCTTTCCTTAAAACATTCTACATTTTTCTATATTATAAATAACCAATCTACATTTTTCAAGATTTTTCTAAAATTATTTGCCTTTAATTTATACATAGTATATAATATACATAACAAATAAGAAAGAATATGTTTTAACATATTATGAGGTATAATTATGAAATGGTTTAGAAGAATTCTTCTTTTAATACTTGCCATAATAATTATTGTAAGTGCTGTTGTAATTTTAAACGGTTATAAGTTATATTCTAGTGTTTTAGAAGAATTAAGTTTAAGTGATAAAATTAGTCAAATAAAAAATGATGAAGACTATGTAACTTTAGATGAAGTAAACAAAGATTATATTAATGCAGTTATTGCCGTGGAGGACCACCGCTTTAAAGAACATGGTGCAGTAGATTTTATATCTATTGCTAGGGCTATAATTTCTAATGTTAAAGCAGGTGAATTACATGAAGGCGGAAGTACTATAACGCAACAAGTTGCAGAGAATTTATACTTTATTGGTCAAGATGATGTTGTTTCTAGCAAAATTGCAGAAGTATTTATGTCTATGGATTTAGAAAAAAATTATTCTAAAGATGAAATTTTAGAATTTTACATAAATATAATTTACTTTGGTGATGGTCATTATGGAATTAGAGAAGCTTCAACTGGTTATTACAAAAAGGAACCTAAAGATTTAAATCTTTATGAGGCAACTATTCTTGCAGGTGTTCCAAATGCGCCTTCTATATATGCACCTACTATTAATCCGGATTTAGCTAAAAATAGGCAACAAAAAGTTATAAGTTCAATGGTTAGGTACGGATATCTAACTCAAGAACAAGCAGATAATATAAAAGAAGATGATACTAATATTTAGTATCATCTTTTTAATGGTGGAGGTGAGGGGAGTTAAACCCCTGTCCAACATTTTTTCCATATAAACCTATACGAGTGTAGTTTGTTATCTAATTCCTTAATTTTAAAGTTAACAAACAAACTTTAAAACAAGTAGTCATTAAAATACCCCCTACTTCCATGACAAAAAGTAGCTTCGTTTCCCACTATTCGACGCCTTATCTAAAAGCGTGGGCACTTATAGTAAGACGTAGCCGCACTTAGGCAGCTAATGCTAATTCTCTATTATCAGCGTTTAATTTTAATTTCGCTTTTTTATAGTGGAACTTAAGCGACCATCCACTACTCGCTATTTATACTTCTAAAATGCTGTCGAAATCAAATACACCCCCATATAAATACTATTTAATTATACTATATTTATTATATTTATTCAATATTTATGTTATAATTGAACTTTTTAAATTTTTCCATACCAAAACAAAAATAGCACTTCTATGCAAGTGCTATTTTCGTTTTATTTAGTTTTTAGATTTCAAATTTTATAAAATTTACCATTTAATTGTATACTTGGGCGCACCAAAAACTGTAGCCTTTTTTACAGTATATCCTCTTTCCTCTAGACCCTTTATAATTTCTTCTGAAATATTTACTCTGTAAAGCTCAACATTATTCCATCCTTCTTTGCTTTCCTTTTCTATGGCAATTAGAATCTCATTAATTGTCATATTTTTCCATGCATCTACGGACTTCTCACGAATTTCTTCTGCAGACGGAAAATTATTCCACTGATCTGTATCTGCTACTGTGTTCGTATCAGCTACTGTGTTTTCAACATTCTGCTGATTTAAAGGTTCATTTTTTTTGAAAAAACTAAACATAGTTGTTCCTCCCAAAAATCTTTTTGAAGGCTTACACCTTTGAAAGTTTACTTTTCTAAAGGTGTGTTTACAGTTACATTAGTGCATATTATACTATCTATTTAATAAAATTTCAATACCAATTTCTTATTTTTTTGAAATTTTTACTTCACGTTTTTCTTGAACACTACCCTTCTTTGTATAATAAAGCTAAAAGAATACAAAATTACCTCTGTTATAATTTTTGAAATTAGTAAGTTAATTCCTAAAATTTCATATAAAAAGTTTAATATTAAATAATTTAAAACTAATATCACTACAACTAATGCGTAATATTTTATTAACAATTTAAATAAATTTCCTTTTTCCTTATTTTCAAATACAAAATTCTTGTTGCAAATAAAATTTATTATAGAACTTATTGCTCTTGAAAGTATTACTGCTATTAATAGTTCATTAAATATGTTTTGAAAAACTAATAATAAAATTGTGTCTATTATTATTGCAAGTACAGATGATATTACAAACTTGCACACAGGTTTATATATTAATATAGAATCTCTTATTGGCCTAAAATGTGATACTGCATTTTTATCTTCATAAATAGTCTCTATTGATATTTCTGAATATGTTAACCCTTTTTCTTTAATTCCTAATAAAACATTAAACTCATATTCATACCTACTTCCATCAATACTAATAAGCCATTCAAATATATTTTTAGAATATCCTCTTAACCCTGTTTGCGTGTCTGTGACTTTATTTCCTGTCATTGCTAAAAAAGTAATTTTTGATATTATGTTTCCGAATTTACTTCTAAATGGAATACCCTTTTGGTTAAAATTTCTTACTCCTAAAACCAAATCATTTTTTGACTTTTTCAATTCTTCTATTACTTTTACAATATCTTTTGGCGAATGTTGCCCATCACAGTCTGCACTTACAACTCCCTCTTCTTCTCCGATTTCCATTAAGTATTTAATTCCGGTTTTTATTGCTTCGCCTTTTCCTTTATTTTTTTCATGATTTAAAACTTTAACGCCTTTTTTCTCCACTTGATCAAATATTTTTTTATATTCTTCTCCACTTCCATCATTTACTACTATAATTGGAGTATCAGTTATTTTTTGAATATCATCAATTAATGTAATTAGTTTGTCTTTTGGCTCATATGCTGGTATTAAAATTTTCATTTATATTCTTCCTTTCTAAATTTTCTTAAGTATAAAAAACTATTTGGCGTTTTATATTAATCTACATACATTATGTCACTTATTTCTCTTTCTCCATCTCCAGGTTGACTTGATTTATTTACTTTTTTTCCTCTAAAATACATATTTGCTGAATTTCCACCATCTAAATTGTATGCTATGTCACATCCTAATTCTTGAAATATTAAAGCAAACTCGCGTAAAGTAACTCCTTTACTATACCCCTCTTTTCTTCCATCTACTACGACAAAACAGTAATGATTTTTATCATAATACCCTATTCCTGTTCGAGGATTTTCTGTTGCTATATTTCCGCGTATTAAATTATCTCCATCTACTGCATATTCTGTATAATTAGCTTCTGCTACACCATTTCTTACTAAAACTGGACCAAATGATAATGTAGACTTTACTCCTTCTTTTATTAATTGCTCTGCATTAGTTTGATTTTCATCATATATTTTCATTGTGCCATCTTTATATATAGCTAAAGCCTCCCTTGCAGGCACATCTCTATATATTTCGGATTCTCCTATTATAATTCCATTGTTTCTAAAAGAGTAGTAATCACCATTTATTGCAAGTATTGCATTATTTCTACTTGTTAACTCACTCATTTTTTCAACAATATTTGTTCCTATTTGATCTTTAGCAAATGCTCTTTTTATTCTATCCGGATTTTGTAATTTTATATCTGCAACATAGTATGTAACTTTGTCTTTTCCTTCACCTTTTTCTATCTTCTCTATGTTTATTTCTAATTCATCACTTTTATATGAATTCTCAGTTGCTTCAAATTCTTCCACTGTCTTTTCTGTATTTTTATTTGAAATATTTAGCTCAACCCTTGGTATTAAATATCTATTTATCAAATATCCTAAAAATAAAACAATTAGTATTATAATACATATTACAATTATTTTGGCTTTTTTTCGCATTTTTTATATCATTCCCTCACTTTATAGTACGCATACATTTTATATTCAAAAACATATTTTGTCAATTTTGCTTTAAAATAATATAAACTAACTTTACTTTTTTTAAAATTATTCATATAATTATAAAAAAGTTATAGGTCACTTTTAAAAAACTAAATATTATTTATGGAGGATTTATATGACACCACATAATGAAGCAAAAAAAGAAGATATTTCAAATATTGTTATTATGACTGGAGACCCTATGCGTAGTAAATACATTGCTGAAAATTATTTAGAAAATTATAAACTTGTAAATTCAGTTAGAGCAATGTACGCATATACCGGATTTTATAAAGGAAAAAGAATAACTATAATGCCTCATGGAATGGGTATTCCAAGTATGGGAATTTATTGTTACGAATTGTTTAAATTTTATGATGTTGATTCTATCATTAGAATTGGCTCTTGTGGAGCTTATGACCCAAATTTAAATTTATTTGATATTATTCTTTCTGAAAATTGTTTTTCTGAAGGAAATTACGCTCTATCTTTTAATAATGAAGATTGCCATATTGTAAATTCTAATGCTGAACTAAATAATGTAATTATGCATACTGCTCAAAACCTTGGAACATCAATAATAAAAGGAAATACTGTTTGTTCTGATGTATTTGACCCATATATTGATTATAAAAAGTTACTTGCTCGTGTTCCGAAAGATTTTAACCCTATTAGTGCAGAAATGGAATCTTTTGCATTATTTTATATAGCAAAATTTTTTAATAAAAAAGCTTCTTGCATTATGAGCGTTTCTGATGTAATAGGTAGCAATAAAGTAGCTACTTCTGAAGAAAGAACTACTGGCTTAAATAAAATGATTGAGCTTGCATTAGAAGCTTGCTTAAATTTGTAATAAATTAAATAATAATACAAAATATTAATATATTATTTTTTTTAATAACTCCCAACTTCATAATAGCTTGTAAAAAATTTTATTTTAAGTAAAACAAGTTTTACAAAATAAAATTTTTACAATCTATAATTTG
>CANQRI010000086.1 GCA_947626235.1 uncultured Clostridia bacterium
TTGGTCCTGCGTGTCCTACTGGAGCTCTACCTTCACCACCACCATGTGGGTGATCTACTGGGTTCATAACAGAACCTCTAACTGTTGGTCTTATTCCCATATGTCTTGTTCTTCCTGCTTTTCCTAATTTTACGTTTTCATGGTCTGTATTTCCAACTGTTCCTATTGTAGCTCTACATCTAGTTAAAACTAATCTCATTTCTCCTGATGGAAGTCTTACGTGAGCATATTTTCCTTCTTTAGCCATTAATTGTGCTTCTTGACCAGCACTTCTTACTAATTTTGCTCCTTGACCTGGATTTAATTCTATATTATGAATCATAGTACCTACTGGTATATTTTCTATTGGTAAGCAGTTTCCTGGTTTAATATCTACTTTTTGTCCAGATACTACCTTATCACCATCTGTTAATCCTAAAGGTGCTAATATATAGCTTAATGTTCCATCTTCATATTTTATTAATGCTATATTTGCACTTCTATTTGGATCATATTCGATTCCTACTACTGTAGCAACCATATCATCTTTATTTCTTTTAAAATCTATTACTCTATATTTTTGTCTGTTTCCTCCACCTTGATGTCTTACAGTTATTCTACCATATGAGTTTCTTCCTGCTTTTTCTTTCTTTACTGTTAATAAAGATTTTTCAGGAGTCTTTTTTGTAATTTCTTCGTAAGTAGATACTGAAGTATTTCTTAATGATGGAGTTGTTGGCTTGAAATGTTTCATTCCCATTTTGTTTTCTCCTTTCAATTTATAAAGCCTTAATCTTACATTTATTCAATTTATAAAACTTTAACAAGCTCATTGATATATGCAAATTTGCTTTTATAAACTCTAACAATATATTTACGGATTTTTTCCTGCTCCGCATGCAGATATTCTTTATTTTCCGAGTTCTTTCTCGATAACTATTTGTAAATTCTAACAAATCTATACGAAGCTTATAATTTTTAAGCTCCCATAAATTCGTCTATTGTGTCTTTATATTTTTTAGACATCTTTGTAGCTTTTCCGCCTTTTGCAAGATATGATTTTTCTTCTAGATTTCTATCTATTGTAACAATAGCTTTTTTCCAATCTGAAGTTTTTCCTTCATATCTTCCCATTCTTTTATTTTTTCCTCTTACTGTTACTGTGTTTACGTTTAATACTTTAACTTCAAAAAGTTTTTCTACTGCTTTTGCAATATCAACTTTTGTAGCTTTTTTGTTTACTTCAAATGTATATTTACCTTGTTGCATATTATCATTACTTTTTTCAGTAACTACTGGTGCAACTATAACATCTTCTGGTTTCATTTAAGCGTACACCTCCTCTAATTTCTTAACAGTATCAAGAGTTATAACTAAATTTTTGTATTTTAATAAATCATAAATATTTATTGTATTTACTAATGTAGTTTTTACTCCTTCTATGTTTCTTGCTGATTTTTGTACATTTTCATTCTTTTCTGGTAATAGCATTAATGTTTTTCCTTCAACTTTTAAGTTGTTTAATATTTTTGCCATTTCCTTTGTTTTAATTTCTTTCATTTCTAAAGAATCAACAACTACTAATTCTTTTTCTAATACTTTTGAGCTTAAAGCTGATTTAATAGCTAATTGTTTTTCTTTTCTATTTACTGTGTATTTGTATGAACGTGGTTTTGGTCCTAAAGCTATACCACCTTTAACCCATTGAGAAGCTCTTATACTTCCTTGTCTTGCTCTACCTGTTTCTTTTTGTCTCCATGGTTTCTTTCCACCACCGCTAACTTCAGATCTTGTTTTAGTACTTTGTGTACCTTGTCTTTGATTTGCTAAATAATTTACTAGTACGCTATGTACTACAGCTTCGTTTGGTTCAATACCAAATATACTTTCATTTAGCTCTATTTCTTTTACTTTCTTTCCATCTATACCATATACGTCTATTTTAGGCATCTAACTTCTCCTCCTTCCTTATGCTTTTACACTTGATTTTATTTTTAGTATTGCACCTTTAACTCCAGGTACGCTACCTTTTACTAATATTACATTTTTATCTAAATCTACTCTAACTACATCTAGGTTTTGTATTGTAACTGTTTCTGTTCCCATGTGTCCTGGTAACTTTTTACCTTTAAATACTCTACCTGGTGTAGATGTTGGTCCCATTGAACCTGGTCTTCTATGATACATAGAACCATGTCCCATTGGTCCTCTACTTTGTCCATGTCTTTTTATAACACCTTGGAATCCTTTTCCTTTAGTTGTTCCTTGTACGTCAACTTTATCTCCAGCTGCAAATACGTCAGCTTTTAATTCGTCTCCTACTTTTAAACCTTCTATAGAATCTAACTTAAATTCTCTTAAGTGTTTTTTAGGTGTTAATTTAGCTTTTTTGAAATGACCAGCTTCTGGTTTATTTACTTTGCTTTCTTTAACATCTCCGTATCCTAATTGAACTGCATTGTATCCGTCAGTTTCAACTGTTTTAATTTGTGCTATAGTACATGGTCCTGCTTCTATAACTGTTACTGGAATAACTTTTCCTTTTTCATCAAATATTTGAGTCATTCCAACTTTTTTTCCTATAATTGCTTTTTTCATTTTAAAAATTCCTCCTAACTATTGGCTGATTTATATGTAACTAATTCATATATTCAGCTTGGTTTTTTTAGAAAATTTAAAAAGTTTAAATATTTTAAGCTTTTTAACTTTCTGTAAAATTTAAATTATAATTTTATTTCGATATCAACACCTGCTGGTAAATCAATTTTCATTAAGCTATCAACAGTTTTTTGTGTTGGATAAAGAATATCAATAACTCTTTTATGTGTTCTCATTTCAAATTGCTCTCTAGAATCTTTGTCTTTGTGTGGAGAACGTAAAATTGTTACTATTTCCTTTTGTGTTGGTAATGGAATAGGTCCTGATACTTTTGATCCTGTTCTTTTAGCAGTATCTACTATTTTTTCAGCAGACTGTTCTAATAGTACATGATCATAAGCTTTTAGTCTTATTCTCATTTTTTCACTTCCTACTTTGTTTGATGTTGCCATTTGCAATTTCCCTCCTTAAAATAAATTAATTTTGTGGTCGGAAGTTTTAAACGCACCCTGGTGTTTCATATATTACCATTATAAAATCCCAAATTTGCATGATTATTTTGGGATAAGTGCTATATTTTCATTATAAAACTTACCGCCTGGTCTAAGCCATGACATACTCCATAGAAGTTCCCTCCACTCCTCATATTTCAAGGAATGTAGCCACATTCTACTTCAACGCGCTTTTTACATGCTCATACATTATATAACGGTTTTTCCGTAAAGTCAAGAGATTTTTGTATAAAAATTACATTTTGTTTATGTAAATTTTATTTGTAAAAATCTTTCCTTTTTATATCTATGCTGCTATCATATATATCTATTCCCTTGTAACTGTTTTTTAAGCAAAATTTATGTACTTTTAGTTGCCTTTTTATTCTAAATCGTTTAATATTAACATATAATAAAAATAGGAGTGATGATTTTAATGTTTAAAAATTATATAAATTCTCAAAAACAAAATATTGTAAATTCAATTTGTGATTTAATAACTTTTCCTAGCGTATCTGAAGAAACTGGCAAGGAAAATATGCCATTTGGAAAAGCCTGTGCAGATAGTTTAAAATATTTCTTAAATTTAGCAACTTCATTGGGATTTAAAACCAAAAACGTAGATGGATATTGTGGCTGGGCAGAATTTGGAGAAGGTAAAGACTTAATAGGAATAATTGGTCATTTAGACGTTGTTCCTGCTATAGAGGAAGACTGGAACCATTCCCCATTTATTCCTACAGTAGAAAATAATTTAATATATGGTAGAGGTGCTATTGATGACAAAGGGCCTGTTATTAGTAGTCTTTATGCAATGAAAACAGTTATGGATTATTGCATAAGTAATAACATAAAAATTAATAAAAGAGTTAGATTAATAGTCGGTTTAAATGAGGAAAAAGATTGGAAATGTATAGAATACTATAAAGCACATGAAGAAATACCTACTTTAGGTTTTAGCCCGGATGCAGATTTTCCATGTATATATGCAGAAAAATCTATACTATCAATTCTTCTTTCTCAAAAACTCACAGACTATACAATAACCATAGAAGACGTTGACTGTGCAAACAATGCTCTAAATGTTGTTCCAAAATATTGTAGTTTGGTGCTTTCAATAAACGATGCTTCTATTTCTACAGAATCTATAATAGAACTTTTAAAAACTTCTATTTCAAATAACAACTATGAAATTGATATCTATAAAATAGATAATTGTAAAATAAAACTAACCTCTTATGGTGTATCTGCACACAGTGCTCACCCAGATTTAGGTGTAAATGCCATTAGTAGATTATTAATTGTTCTAGCAGAGCTTTTTGAAAATCTTAATATAACTACATATAACTTAATAAATACTTTCTCCAAATATATTGGAACAGATAATAATGGGACAAAAATGAATATAAATTTCAAAGATGAATCTGGAATACTTACAATGAACCCATCACAAATATATATTAAAGATAATAAATTAAATATTGCAATAAATTTAAGAATACCTGTAAGTGTAAAGATTACTAATATTGAAAATATCTTCAAAAATGTTTTTGAAAACAGCATGAGCAATTTTAATACTGCAACTAATGTAAGAAATGTAAATAGCGTAAATAATTTTAATACTACTAGTAAAATTACTATTAATACAAATATTAAAGTTTCAACAATAAACAGCAAGCCAGCATTATACATAAATAAAAATAATGCTTTAGTAAAAAAACTATGTGAAATTTATAATTCAGAAACAAACTCTAATTTAGCACCTATAGCCATTGGTGGTGCCACATACGCACGAGCATTCCCGAACTGCATTTCATTTGGAATGAACTTCCCTGGTGATACAGATATGTGCCATCAAGCAGATGAATTTGTAAGCATTGAGAAATTACTTTTAGCAACCAATATATATGCTAAAGCCATTTACGAACTACTAAACTATTAGGGACGGGGTTAAATAGTTTAATGGATTGATTACTATAATGCAAAACATTAAGATATTATTTATTTAGTAACTCCCAGCTGCATAATAGCTTGTAAAAAAATTTATTTATGAAAAACAAGTTTTACAAAATAAATTTTTTACAAGCTATAATTTGCTGGTCCCCACAAAATGTTACTAAATAAATAATA
>CANQRI010000087.1 GCA_947626235.1 uncultured Clostridia bacterium
AGAATCTGATAAATTTTTAAAAGAATTTGGTATTGAATATATTATTACAGAATCACATGGAATTTTATATGCAGACCCTACTCCTATTTATGGTACTCTTTCACCTATTGTCTCACCAAATGGTGTTGTAGCATTTGGTCGTGACATGGAATCTTCAAGGCAAGTTTGGAGTTCAATTAATGGATATCCTGGTGATTTCAATTATCGTGAATTTTACAGAGATATTGGTTATGACACAGATTATGATTATATAAAACCTTATATAGCTTCTAATGGTGCTAGAGTTCATACCGGTATTAAATATCATAGAATTACTGGAAAAACTGAAAATAAAGATTATTATAATATACAATGGGCTAAAGATTCTGCCGAAATGCAAGCTGGTCACTTTTTAGATTCTAGAATCTCTCAAATAAATAATGCTATTAAATATATGGATAAACCTCCTATTATTTTATGTCCTTATGATGCTGAACTTTATGGGCACTGGTGGTATGAAGGTCCATATTGGTTATACATTTTATTTAAGAAAATTCATTTTGACCAAAACGAATTTAAACTAATTACACCTGGAGAATATATAGATAAATACCCTGAAATGCAAATTTGTACTCCTTGCCGTTCTAGTTGGGGTGCTAATGGTTACAGCGAAGTATGGCTAAACCAAACTAACGACTATGTTCATAGGCATTTACATGTTGCAGGAAATAGAATGGTTGAACTTGCAAACCTATTTAAAAACGAAACTGATAACTTAAAAATTAGTGCATTAAATCAAGCTGCTAGAGAACTTTTACTTGCACAAAGTAGTGACTGGTTATTTATTATTACAAATGGAACTATGGTAGACTATGCTAAAAGGAGAATCAAAGAACACATTGGAAGATTTACAAAATTATATGAACAAATTAAAGGAATTTCAGATATTGACACTGATTTACTAAAACAAATGCAAGAAAGAGACTGCATTTTCCCTGATATAGATTTTCGCATTTATTGCAGTTAAAATGTTAAACTATTAGGGACGGGGTTAAATAGTTTAGTTGCACTAAACTATTTAACCCCGTCCCTAATAGTTTAACTGTTTAATAATTTAACTCTTTGCATTGTTTAATATCCTGTAAGTCCTACATATATTACACTCTTTACATATAAAAACTCTTTTTCCAAAAATCAATTTCAGAGTATTAATAAAATCATCTTCATACCCTATTACATGAATTTCTATTCTTTCTGGTAACAAAGTAAGTAATGTATTTAATGCATAATCATTAGATGAAAAGCTTATATCTGATACATATTTAGAATCAAAAACTTCATCTGCTAAAGGCATTAAGTTTTTATTCTCATCTAACAATATGGATTCTCCATTTGTATATACCAAGTGTACTAACTTTTGTTTAGATTCTTTTGATTCAACATATATTTGCAATAAATCTATAAATTCAGTATATTCCTTATCTATAATATACTTATTAACAGCATAATCTACTATTTCTTCCAATGTTTTTATATAGTTTGATAGACGAAATGCTACGAAACCATCTAATATCATTTTTTTATTTTCTATTAAATAATTCATAGCTTGAGGCCAAATTTCCTCTCTCCTATATTTTAATTTTTCATCTTCATTTGAATCTATATATTCATAGCAATTTTCTTCTATTAGGTCTTTTTCAAACTTTTCAAAATAGAAGTAATTAAAATTTATTATATTTCTTAAGCAAATTGGCTCATAGTATAAAATTATGCAATTGGAAATAATATCAGATATAATCGTGTAAAATTCATTGATATTATCTCCTTTGTAGTGTATTATAACATTTTCATATATTTTAAATTTTTTATTTATATAATATACGTTTTCTAAAGGAATGGAATCTAAACTTTTTAGAAGATAATCTATTATTTGAGAATTATTTGTTTTTATACAAAAAGATTTCATCTTGCGAAAATTCCCCTTTCTTTATAGTACTATTATCTACTAAAAGTTTCCTAGATATACCTTATAATATGTTGTTTTTTTATTTTTAAATTTTATCCTCTTGAACAGCCACAGCCAAAATTTGTGAACAATAATAAAAATACTATTATAAAGAATAATATTTCACTATCGCCACAGCCACATCCTCCAAATAAATTATTTAAAAATCCACCATTATTATTGCAACTGTTGCAACCACAATTTCTAACTTCATCTTGCATAATGCATACCTCCCTCTTTCTTTTATATATTATAGTATTCAATTTTGCTTTTTTGTGTTACAATATAATAGATTATATGTGTGCTTAAATATATTCAGGAAGGAATGAATTGTAAAAATGAGTAAAGTTGAGTTATTATCTCCTGTTGGAGATTTTGAATGTTTAAAAGCTGCTGTTCAAAATGGTGCTGATAGTGTATATTTTGGCGCTAGTAACTTTAATGCAAGAGTTTCTGCTACAAATTTTGGATTAGATGATATGCAAAATGCAATTAGGTATGCAAAACTTAGAAATGTAAAAACACATTTAACTTTAAATACTTTAATTAAAGATTCCGAATTTGAAGATGCTATAAAACTTGCCAAATGTGCTTATGAATATGGAATTGACGCAATTATCGTTCAAGATTTAGGTCTTGCTAGATTTTTAATAAAAAATTTTCCTGACCTTCCTATTCATGCAAGTACTCAAATGACTGTACACAATTTAGATGGCGTTTTAGAATGTGAAAAGTTAGGCTTTAAAAGAGTAGTGCTTTCAAGAGAATTATCATTAGAAGAAATTCAATATATATGTAGTCATTCAAATATTGAAATTGAAACTTTTATACATGGTGCTTTATGTATATGTTATTCTGGTCAATGTTTGTTTTCTAGCATGATTGGTGGACGTTCACGGAAATCGTGGGAAGTGTGCTCAACCTTGTAGACTACCTTATGAACTTATTTCTTCAAACACTCTACTTACTTCTACTCCTGACAACTCAAATGCTCATAATAATGAAACTTCCTCTGATATAAAATGTTTATCAAAGGGATACTTATTAAGCACTAAAGATTTATGTGGTTTAGAGTATATTCCTTCTCTTATTGAAGCGGGAGTTAACTGTTTTAAAATAGAAGGAAGAATGAAGTCTCCTGAATATGTTGCAACTGTTACTAGAATTTATAGAAAATACATAGATTTAGCTTACTCATCTTCTCCTTATGTAATAGAAGATACTGACAAAACAAGCCTATTACAGGTATTTAATCGTGGTGGCTTTTCTTCAGGTCATTTAGATGTAAAACCAAACAGAGAACTTGTATTTAAAGATAAACAAAATCATATGGGAATATATTTAGGAAATGTTTCCAATGTAAAGGCTCAAAAAGGTCACGTATTACTCAACTTGGATAATCCCCTTTCTATTGGAGATACTATTCAATTTGAACATGAAACTTCTAAATACACAGTATCAGAACTAATGTCTAATAATAACAATATTAAAACTGCAAGTACAGGTTTAGTAGAAATTGGTAGAATGAAAGGAAATATTCAAATTGGCGATAAAATCTTTAAAATTCAATCAAAAGAACTTTCTAATATTGCATATGAGTCTTATCAAAAAGAAAATAAAAAAGTCCTTTTAGATGCCAAAATTACAATAAAATTAAATTCTCCTATAAAATTAGATGTTAAAGTTTGCGATACGGAAAATTCTTTATTTAAAGGTATTAAAGTATCTGCTATTTCAAGTATTACACCAGTAAAAGCCACTTCAAAACCTATAGATGAGGAAAGAATTCGCACTCAATTAAATAAAACTAATAATACAATTTTTGAATTTCAAAATATAAAAATAACATTAGATAAAAATGTATTTGTTCCTTCAATTAGCTCATTGAATGAACTTCGAAGAAACATATTAGAGCAAATATTAGAAATAGCAACTAACCGAATTGGCAGAACAAGCAAGCTAGAACTTCCTTTTAATATATTTAATAGCTCAAAAATTACAAAGCAAAAAACTAAACTTTCTTTGCTTTTAAACATTATAAATTTAAACTATGACTATACTAAACTAGAAGGAATTGATAATGTATACATACCTTTAAAATATTTTGAAGGTAAAAAATATATTTCAATTTTACAAACACTTTGTGAAAAGTTTAATGTGTACATATATCTTCCAAGTATTGAAAAAGCAAACTATAGAAATATACTTTCTAATTTAATAGATAAATCTATTGATAGTTACAATATTAAAGGTTTTGTAGTATCAAACATATCTTGCGGTAATTTTATTAAGGAAATGAAGAAAAAATATCCTAATAAATTTGAATATATTGCAAATTATACTTTGAATATTTATAACTTATATACCAAAAATGAACTTAAAAATATGGGTATACGTACATTTACTATATCACCTGAACTTGATAAGGAAAGTACATTAAGCTTATGTAATACTATATCTTTAGAAAATAATGTAGAACTAATTGTATATGGTGCAACTCCTTTAATGACTATTAACTACTGCCTTTTAGGAGATACTAACAAATGTTATCCTAATTGTAAAACTAAATGTTTAGAAAAGGTTGAAAATAAAGAAACTATATGTTTAGAAAAAACTAACAGTAAAGAAATTGAAGAAGCGGAAAATATAGAATTAAATGAAAAAAGTGAAAAAAATAATGAAACTAACACTAGAAAAATAAATCTTGTAAAAAAATATTATTTAAAAGATAGAATGGGATTTTATTTTAGAGTTCTCCCAGACAGAATTCAAACAATTACTACTATTTATAATAGCAAAATTTTATCACTTTCCCCTACTTTATTTAATGCTACATCATATAGAATTGACGTTCTAGATGAAACTATTGATGAAATAAACAATATTATTAATACTGTTTCTTCTGGAAATCGTATGGAAGGAAAAAATTATACTAATGGAAATATGAATAGAGAGATTTAAAACATTAAACTAATAGGGACGGAGTTAAATAGTTTAATGGATTAAATTTATTGTATAGCAAAAGATTAATATTATAGATAGTGTAAAATAAAGTGTGTAAGTTAACGGTACCAAAACTTATGCACTTTACTTTTTTATGCAAAAAAATATATA
>CANQRI010000088.1 GCA_947626235.1 uncultured Clostridia bacterium
GACTTTTTCAACCCAATTAAAAAGCTGGTGCAAAACAACTTTATAGATGTTTCACCCCAACTATTGACATTGAGCCTAATTAAAAAGCAACTCAAAATTTGAGTTGCCTTTTTTAATTGGAGCAGGTAGCGGGAATCGAACCCGCATAGCCAGCTTGGAAGGCTGGAATTCTACCATTGAACTACACCTGCATATCGTTCTTTGCTAGAACGATTTTTATTATACAAATTTTTTTATATTTTGTCAATAGATTTTTTAATTTTTTCTAATTTCCTTGGCATAGATTTTTATATTTTCTATAATTTCTTTGATAAAATTGCAATTTTTATAATTATATTTTAACTTTTAATCTATTTTTATATCACTTTTTCATATTAACACCTATAATTCCACCTAATATTCCCGCTATAACACTAGCAACTAGCATCATTGTAGAATACATATTTAACGAAAAACCAGAACCTGTTATACTAGATGCTATGTAAATTAATAGAATGTATATTAATCCTACTATGCCACCATTTATTAACCCCATCTTTTTTATTTTTCTTGTACTAATTCCGCTTCCAATTAATATACTAATTGCCGTAATAACTATTATAACTGGCTTTATAGTTTCTTCTCCTACATCAGTATATGTAAGTACAGTAGCAAAAATTAGTAATCCTATTAGTGTAATAATTATTGCTATGACAGTACCTTTTATTATATTAATAATATTTTTATACATTCCTTCTTTATCTATATTTTCCATAAAATTTCATTCCTTTCTTGTTTTGTTAGAAGATAATAAAATTATTTTTTCCATAATAATAACCTCCGTTTATTAATATTATTCGGAGGTTATTTTTTTAGAACTTTTATAATTACTATCTTGTTACTTCATTTTCTTTATTTACAATTGAATTTGAACCTGCTACTTCATTTTCAACTGGACTTGTACTTGTTGTTTGACTTTCTTCATTTACAACTGTATTTGCTGTTTGACTGTTTTCATTTACCACTGTATTTGTACCTGTTTGCGAATTAGTATTATTATTTTGGCCTACTGCTGACGTATTCCTTGCAATAAAATCTAGAACATTATAATTTACTCCTTGATTTACCATTACATATTCTTCTCTTCCTTCTGACGTTATAGAATATATTGATTCTATTGCTAATGGAACTAATTCTTTTCCTGATGAATTTATCACAGTATATACTGTTTGTTTTTTATTATCTTCAAAAGTTAGTTCCTTGCCTAATACTATTCCCTCAACTTCTGGTATTGTAATTACATTATTATATAATTTATTGTTTGACCCTGTTACACAGCCTATAGTGTCGTATTCTATTGGAACTATTAAATTTCCTCGCTTATCATATAGACCAATTTTACCGTTTTGTTTTACAGGAATACAGTTATCAAATAATAAATATTTATTCTTTATATTACTATTTGAAAAATCTTTAGTATCTATTCCAATTTCGTCATACTCTAAATATATCAAAATTTTTCCGTTTCTCTCTAGAATACCCTTTTTTCCATTACTATTTGTTGCTACATATAAATTTAAATCTCTATCAATTTGTTTTAGTTCATTATATTGCGGTGTTACTTTTGTTTGTCCATTTGCAGTTATTATTCCTACTTTTTGCTCAGATGTTGTTACTATAAATTCTCTGGTACTTTCTACAAATTCTATTTTAGTATATTTTGTTCCTATAATTTCTCTTTTTTCAGAAATTGAATATACCCCATATTGTGGTCTACTTTTTGATTCATCTGTAATAACTAACATATCATATAATATAGCTTTTTGATTTTTAAAGTTGTTTTGTATTCCCGCATTAGTATAGGCTGTTGTATATACTTGCACTAAATATGGTAATGTCATTACTGTTATGCTATTTTTTTCTTTACTATATGCAATTTTTACATTACAAGCTACACTCATTCCTTCAGGTGTTAAATACAATTTATTATTAATGTATTTTACTGGTTCTTCTAATGTAAAATACTCAAATTCATCTTCACTGTTAGGTTCTGTTTTATATATCTTGTTTGAATCCATTTCAAATGAAGCTATTTCATTTGAACTTTGTATATAACATTTCGTAGTATCTTCTGAAAATTGCGTAGCACCTCCATATCCTCCATTATATGCTGTATATCCTACTAAACTTGCAAAATCTTTTATTGATATATATACATTATCTTCTTCAAAAATAAATAAATCTTCTGAAAAACTAGATATTGATTTATCATCTACTGTAAATTTAAACTGTGTAGAACTTAAATATATTATATAACATACTAAAGCTATACTTATAATGAATAAAATCGCTACTATTATAAGTATTATTTTTATCATTTTCTTATTTTTGTTTTCAGTATCTGGCATTTCTGTTCCTATTATTTGCATAATACTCACTCCTCTTATGTTTTAATTTTCTATTCCATAATATTTTTTATAGAATTCTTTTGCGAAATTTCCTAAATTGTCATTTTCTATTTCCATTCTAACTCTTTCCATTAAACTAGTCAAGAACCTTAAATTATGAAGTGACAATAATCTATCTCCTAATATTTCATTCGTCTTTACTAAATGCCTTAAATATGCTCTTGTGTAATTTTTACATGTATAACAGTCACACTCTGGATCTAAAGGTGAAAAATCTCTTTCATATGTTGCATTTCTTACAACAACTTTTCCATTCCAAGTCATTGCTGTTCCATTTCTTGCTATTCTTGTTGGCAATACACAGTCACACATATCAATTCCTGCCATTGCTGCTTCTATTAAGTAATCCGGCGTTCCTACTCCCATTAAGTATCTTGGCTTATTTTTTGGCATTAATGGTGCAGTATATTGTAATATATCTAAAAATTCTTCTTTAGGCTCTCCTACACTAATTCCTCCTATTGCATAACCTGGAAAATCTAAATCTATTAAATCTTGAGCACTTTTACTTCTTAAATCTTTAAAGAAACCTCCTTGTATTATTCCAAATAAGGCTTGTATATCAGTAGTTGTATGTGTTTTTTTACATCTTATCGCCCATCTTGTTGTTCTTTCCATGGAATCCTTAGTGTATTCATATGTTGCACCGTGTTCAACACATTCATCAAAGGACATTATTATATCTGCTCCCAAAGCTTCTTCTATTCCCATTACTTTTTCTGGTGAAAAGAAGTGTTTACTTCCGTCTAAATGAGATTTAAATTCTACTCCATCTTCAGTTATAGTGCGTAAATCACTTAAACTAAATACCTGAAATCCGCCACAATCTGTAAGAATTGGCTTGTCCCATCTCATAAAATTGTGAAGCCCACCAGCCTCTTTTACAATTTCATGCCCTGGTCTTAAATATAAATGATATGTATTTGCCAATATTATTTCTGCTTTTACATCATTTTTTACTTCCTCTGGTGTTAATGATTTTACTGTTGCTTGTGTTCCAACAGGCATAAATACTGGTGTTTGTATATCTCCGTGTGGTGTATGTATTATGCCTCTTCTTGCTCCCGTCTGCTTACATTCATGTAATAATTCGTATGTTACTGCTTCTTTCATATCGTTCTCCTCTGGTTAAACTATTAGGGACGGGGTTAAATAGTTTAACGATTTAGTTTTATTATATTGTATAACAATAATTCAAAAATATTTTCGTTAAACTATTTAACCCCGTCCCTAATAGTTTAACTGATTAACATTGCATCACCGAAACTAAAAAATCTATATTTTTCTTTTACTGCATGCTTATATGCTTCCATAATATAATCTTTTCCAGCTAATGCTGAAACTAGCATTATTAACGTTGATTCTGGTAAATGGAAGTTTGTAATAAGTGCATCTATACATTTAAATTTATAACCTGGATAAATAAATATTTTTGTATCTGCCTCTGTTTCTTTAACCATTCCATTTTCATCTGCAATTGTTTCTAATACTCTACAAGATGTAGTTCCTACTGCAATAATTCTTCCTCCATTTTTTCTTGTATTGTTTATTTTATCTACATCTTCCTGCTTTATATAAAAATGCTCACTATGCATATCATGTGCCTCTACTGTTTCTTCTTTTACTGGTCTGAATGTACCTATTCCAACATGCAGTGTAACATTTGCTATTTCTACACCTTTTTGCTTTATTTTTTCTAACAATTCTTCTGTAAAATGCAAACCTGCTGTTGGAGCTGCACTTGAGCCTTCGTATTTAGCATATACAGTTTGATATCTATCTTTATCTTTCAATCTTTCTTTTATATATGGTGGCAACGGCATTAATCCTATTTTGTCTAATATTTCATTAAAAATACCATCATATTCAAATTTTACTTTTCTATTTCCTTCATCCATTTTTTCTAATACTTCTGCTTTTAATATTCCATCTCCAAAAGAAACTTTTGCACCAGGTAATAACTTCTTTCCTGGTCTTACCATAACTTCCCAAATATCTCCTTCTATTCTCTTTAGCAACAAAAATTCAACATTTGCTCCTGTTTCTTCTTTTACTCCATATAACCTTGCTGGCAATACTTTAGTGTTATTTCTAACTAAACAGTCCCCTGGTTTTAAATAATCTAATATATCTTTAAATGTTTTATCTTCTATTGTTTTATTTTTTCTGTTTAATACCATAAGTCTAGATTCATCTCTATTTTTTATTGGTACTTGTGCTATTAATTCTTTTGGTAAATCATAATTAAAATCTGCTACTTTCATTTTCATTCTTCTTTCTGCTTTTTTATTTAGATTTCAAAGCTCTACGCTCCTATTTCACTTTCTACTAATTCATTTTGGTTTTCGATATTTTGACTACTTTCATTGCTAAACATTTTTATTAATTTTTTAAACAATATTCCTATTTCTTCAAAAATGTTTGCAGGTTCTTTTAAATCATTAAGTTCTATTGATAAATTAAAATCACTTGCTTTTGCAGGCTTTTTAGTAAATATTTCCTCATTTAAACCAACATTGCCACTAGATGACCTTATTTCACAATTTAAATAATCCTTATACCACTCTTTTAAACCTACTAATTTTTGATCTTGGTATCCGTAATACGAATATGAGTGTAACTCTGGTACATCGTACCCA
>CANQRI010000089.1 GCA_947626235.1 uncultured Clostridia bacterium
GGATACTTTAAGAGACGGAAAATCTGGGCTTACCAATACTAATAAACTTATTAGAAACTATGCAGGAGCAACTGGTTTAAAAACAGGCTCTACAGATTTAGCTCTATATAATTTATCTGCAAGTGCTACAAGAGATGGGTTATCTTTAATTGCTGTAATTATGAAGGCTCCTACAACTAAAACTAGATTTAGTGAGGCTCAAAAGTTATTAGATTATGGGTTTAGTAATTATTCTTTTAAACAATTTGCCAAAAAAGGTGATGTACTAAAAAGCATAAATGTTACTAAAGGTATAGTAAGCAACATAGAGGCTATATTTGAATCAGATGCAGGTACTTTACTTCAAAAAGGCACTGGAACTGATATTCAAGAAATCATTTCAATTCCTGATAATATTACTGCTCCTATTGCAGTTGGGCAAAAAATAGGAGAAGTTTCATATAAATTAAACGGTGAAACTCTTTGTAGTGTAAATATTGTATCTAATACTGAAGTTAAAAAGATTAATCTTCATAATATGCTACAAAATGTTTTCTTTGATTGGTTTAGAATTTTAAGATAACATTAAATTCTTCTTCACTTTGCGAAGAAGAATTTTTTCCCTTTTTTTATGCAGAATGTTCTAGCATAGTCTATTATACAAGTTTTTAATAACTTATAAATGTATATTTATGAAAATAACACATACGGTCAGAATATGCGTTATTTTATTTTTCTATTAATTTTCATCATTACACAGAGTTTGTGCAAACTTTTTAGCTATAGCTTTAAAAACCAGTTCTATCTCCCATGGATATGCGTTTTCAATAACTATGTTTTCATCTCTGTAAACATTGTATAGCCACTTTTCCCCTGCAACCTTCTTTACCTTTATTCCAAAAATTTCTTCTAGCATATCTTTGGAATATTTTTCGGCAATTTCTTCAATGAAATCAATTCTTTCATTAATTTCTTCTTCATTATTTTTAGACATTATGCCTCTCCTTTAAAATTATTTAATGAAGTTACAAGTGTCTGACCAACACTAATTACATGTTTACTGTTTCAGATTTTATCATACATTATTTTAAAACGCAATATTTTGAATTTTATATTGTAGATAAAAATATTCCCTTTAAAGATCATTCTTTAAAGGGATATTTTATAAATTATTTTCTTTTATTTATTTCTTTATTAACTTGTATATTCTTTACAATTACTACTAGCATAATTACTACTGCTACAGTTAATACTGCAACTAACATTATATTGCTTACACCTGTTTGAGGTAATTTACCTGCATTTATAGAGCCGTCACCTTTATTTGTTCCATTGTTACCATTAGTAGTTCCTCCACTTGTTCCGTTATTATTTCCAGTGTTTCCACTACCGTTTCCTGCATTACCACTGTTTCCGGTATTACCTGTATTTCCAGAATTTCCACTACTTCCTGTATTGCCACTATTGCCTGTATTTCCACTATTTCCAGTATTACCACTGTTTCCAGTGTTACCACTATCTCCTGTGTTGCCACTTCCAGTATTTCCTCCGCTAGTTCCACCTTGGTTGTCATCATCATCTCCATCATCTGGTGGTGTTACTGGTGTAACATTTCCTATTGTTAATTTTTTAGTAGCACTAGTTAGTGTTCCTTCACCATTTTCATCTTCTCCATCTGCAACTTCAATATCTTTTAAAGTTATTGCTACGTCTGAAGCATTTTGTGTTTTTACTTTAAATGTAGCAGTAAATACTACTTCATCTCTAGTTGCATAAGAATTTCTATCTGTTACTAATTCTCCTGTACTAGCATTGTATGTTGGTGTAGACCAAGTATTTTTTCCTTCTAATTTATAAACTTCATTTTCGTTATCATATACTAACTCTAAATTTGTTTTATCATATTCTAATGTAGCTTTTAATGCTATTATTCCTTTAGTTGAGTTTAAATTAGATAATTTAAATTCTACTACTATTGTATCGTTTTGGTTATATGTATCCTTTTCTGTGTTTATAACCATAGCACCTCCTGTAATTGATGCAAACACATTTGCTGGTATGCACATTACAGTTAATATTAATATTATTGTACTTATAATACTTATTTTAATTATATTTTTCATAATATCTCCTTTTTATTCAAGTGCTGTAGCACCTATTATTATTGATTTCATTTTTGCTAAATCATTTATTCCTATGCTATCACTATAGTCTATATCAGCTGCTACATACTGAATTCTATTTTCTTCTTCACTAATTGTTTTTATTGAAACTAAATGCAATTTTATTTTAGCTAAATCGTTTACTGAAATTTTACTATCTCCATCAATATCTCCTGTTACTACAATAGTATATGTTACTTCTGGGTCTCCTACTACTATATTCATACCAGTTGTAAGAACTGTGCTATCATTTTCTATTGTAGTTCCATTTTTGTCTTTAAATGTTATTTGCCTATCATTTTTTGCTGTTACATTTTGCTTAAATTCAGCTATTGTTGTTTCTGGTATAATTTTTGATATTATTTGGTATTGTTCATCTATTTTATATTTTTCGGAATCTATTAAATGCCTTATTGTAACATCTACTTGTGCAGTATTTCCTAAAACTATAAGTCCATTGTCATCTTTACCAGTTCCAGCATTAATTAAATTTAACAAAATAGTTTCCCTTTCTTCTGCTTTAGTACTATCTATAACATTGAAAGTTGCCTCAAAAATTTCACTTATTTCATCAGGTTCTAGTGTTAATTGATTTGGTCTATCTAATACTATATTGCCATTATTATAATCTTTTTCAAAGTCTATTTCCCAATCATTTAATCCTGTTATATTTGTTAGTTCAAATACATTTTCATCATACTCTAATTTACCTGAAAATGTAATTATTCCATCAGTAATACTTTGAAAATCTTTTAAATCAGCCCTAACTTTAAATGTATCACCAGTTTTTAAGTCTTTTGCTTCTGTGCTTAAGCTTACTGCAAATGTTGGCTGTTCAGAAACTACTTCTGTTTCGCCTTTTGTTTCATCTATTTGTTCAACTGCTTTTGACATAAATGCTGCATGTACTGTTGTTGTTCCTATTCCTAAATCACTTGCTTTTACTTTTATTGTCATTCCATCTTTATTTTCAACTGGTATTGCTAAATCGCCTACTGTAATACTTTTTATAACTTTATCTTCTTCTGGCTCAATTTGTAATTCTATTTCTTCTACTTCATTCATATTAATTGTACTTGTTTCACTGCCTTGATATTTAATAGTTCCTCCTTCAGAACTTGCAAGTACTACTTGCTTTTCTTGTGGAACTGCACCTGTTCCTGGCATTGCTGCTATAGTGAACGGACTGAATGAATCTACATATAATATTAAGCCTTGCCTTGTAACTATAACATCTATTGGCTCACTACCTGTTATTTCGCCAAAATCATTATATTTATAATGATATACTTTGAATTCTTTATTTCCACTTAAGTAATCTTCATAAGTTGTTCCTTCTGGGAAACCTACGCATAACCTTAATTTTGTTCCTGTTTTTACAACTGTTTTACAACATACTTGTAATTTTATATTATATGTTTCTGTTATAATGCTTTCATCTTCTGGGTCTATTCCTACTTCATCTAACATGTCCTTGTTTTCTTGTTCTGTTGTTGTAGTTGTAACTAATGCTAAACGGTGTGTTAATTGACTTAAATCTACTCCATTTAATTCACTTAAGTCGTCTCCTCCAAGGCCTTCCCATCCATTTATTGAACCTGTTACGTCCATTAATTCTGGTTGCGCAAATAATTGATTTTCAAGCCCTTGAGCTACCCTTATACTACATAATCCATTTGGAGCTCCTACACCCCAACCTGCAGTTATAGGTCTTTTTCCACTGCTTATTCCTTGTACACCTCTTATTTCTATTGTGTAAAGTGTTTCATTGTTTGCAAATAAATCACTAGGTGTAAAATCAAATTCTATTACTGCATTTTCTTGTGCTTTTCTTTTTGCTTCTAATCCTGCTTCATCATCACCAAAACTTCCTTCAGCTTTTTTACCTAAATTGTATGAGAAATTAGTAATTGTGCTTCCTTCTAATGCACTTGGTCTTGTTTTCCATTCTGATCCTCCAACAGCATCTACAATAACTGCTTCTATCTTCTCACCTGTTGGATTTCCTTCTTCATCTTTTATTGGTTCAAATACATCATCATAATAAAGCTTCATATGATATGTATTACCAAAGCCTAATTTTAAATATTGTGCTGGTGTTGCTTTTGAAATATGTGGTGGTGCTTTATATAATTCATATGGATTTATAATTTCTTCAGTTCTTTCTGTTAGTAATGTTGGAGAACCTTGATAATATAAACCACCTGCTAATATTTCTTCTGGTGTTTTATACTTTGGTGCTACATCTGTTACAGCAAATTGTATTAAACCTAATTGTGGCATTGGGAAACATACATAATTTCCACCCATAAATTCAGAATAGTTAGAATATTCATATTCAGGATTTTCCTCTGTGCCTGGTTTAATTGTTCTTTTTCCTTCTAGTACTGATGAGTCATACAATTCTGGTGTCATATAGCCCCAACTTGTATATAACCATTCATTTGAACTTTCATCAAATTCTGCAAAACGAGCTAACATATAAATGCCATTTTCTGCATTTTGTGTATAATTCTTTCCATCATAACTAACCCATACTTCAGTTGTTTTAATTGATTCATCTCCACTGCCTGTGCCAACACCGCCTGAATGTTCGCCACCTTCTGTATAATTCATTCCATAAGTTCTTATTTTAAATAAACCTTGATTATAAAATTCTTCACCTTCAATGGTTGTTTCTGAAAGCTCTGGATAGCTAAACTCATAATTAGCAGGTGATAAAATTCCTGATGGTATGTGATGTGAGTTTAAGTCTATTTGCCCTACAAGTAAGTATTGATTTGTTTCTCTGTTTGAAACCTTTTCATTTGCACCTGGTCCTTTTCTAACTACTGGATCATCATGTGTAACATCTACTCCATACCATTTTCCATCTACTTGTACATAATTCCAAATATGGTCTTCTATACGTGTATCAGTTGCTTTATAGC
>CANQRI010000090.1 GCA_947626235.1 uncultured Clostridia bacterium
GAAAAATTAGATAACACACATGATAAAATATTTAGAGATCTACTATCAGATGAAGAAGAAGCAATAAAATTTATAAATAAATTTTTTAAAATAAAACGACAATTGAAAAAAGATGATTTAGAAAAATATAGCAGTAGCTACATAACAAAAGAATATAAAAATAGAGAATCAGATATAGTGTATAAAATAAAAAATACAAATACATTTATATTAATAGAGCACCAATCTTATATAGATGAATTAATGCCATATAGAATGTTAGAATATTCAGTAGAAATAATGAGAAGTGCACTTAATAGAAAAAATAAGAAAAATAGTAAATATAAATGCCCAGAAGTAGTACTAGTAGTACTATATACAGGAAGTGAAAAATGGAAAATAGAAAGAGAATATAAAAAAATATCAGATGATGAAATTAATTATTATACAAATGGAACAAATAGTATTTATAATTTAATAGATATACACAATTATGCAAAGGAAGTTTTAATAAATGGAGAAAGTATAATAGAAAAAGCAATGGCAATAGAAAAGTGTAAAACAGAAGAAGAACTAAAAGAAACATTAGAAGAATTAATAAATACAACTAAAGAAGCAAAAGATAAAGAAAAAATAGGAAGAATAATACAATACATATTAAGTCAAATAATAGGAAAAGAGCAGGCAGAAATATTATTAAATAAAATGAAGAAGGAGGAAAAGAATATGGCAGGAATGTTAATGACAAATTTAATGGAAGAAAGAAGAAAGTTAATGGCAGAAAGTGAAAAAAGAGGAGAAGAGCGCGGAGAAAAACGAGGAAGAATAGAGGGAAATAGAGAAGGAATTATTTGTGTGGCAAAAGAGATGCTCAAAGAAAAAATGTCAACAGAGAAGATAATTAAGGTAACAAAACTAAAAAAAGAAGAAATAGAAAAAATAAAAGCAGAGCTTGCAAGTGCGTAATAATTACAATACTTATATTTTAATAAAATATAAGTATTGAAAAAATGGTTATAAAAATAAGCAAAGAAAATACCCTCAACCTTATTAAACAAAAAAGTTTAACAAGGAGGGGGTATTTTTATATGTTCACACAATAAATAAACTAATCATAAAATATATTAAGTTACAAAAAACAACAAAAATAGCAATATTTAATTGAAGTAAGAAAATGAAAGCTATTATCTTGCAACAATTAAATGAACAGGAGGATAAAATGTCTACACAAGAAAAGAATATAAAAATATCAACAATTAATGAAGTGGAACAAGATAAGGAAAGAAACATACAAGAAGAGCAAATAGAACAACAAACAAAACAGCTAGAAAAACAACAAACTAAACAAATTAGAGAAGTATTAAAAATAGAAAATGTATCAAAAAAATACCAAGCACCAAACGGAGAAATAGAAGCATTAAAAAAGATAGATTTTACACTAAAAGAAGGCGAATTTTTAAGTATAATAGGTCCTAGTGGTTGTGGCAAATCCACAATACTTTCTATAATAGCAGGACTTGAAAATAAAGATAATGGTGAAATAAAAATAGATGGTAAAATAGGCTATATGCTACAAAAAGACAGCCTATTAGAATGGCGAACAATATATAGTAATATAATGTTCGGTTTAGAAGTGCAAAAAAATAGGACAAAAGAAAACGAAGAATATGCCATACAATTATTAAAAAAATATAATTTATATGACTTTAAAGATAAATATCCAAATCAATTATCTGGAGGAATGCGTCAAAGAGCAGCGTTAATAAGAACATTAGCAATAAAGCCTAAAATACTTCTTTTAGATGAGGCATTTTCTGCATTAGACTATCAAACAAGAATAATGGTAACAAAAGATATATACGACATCTTAAAAAACGAGCACATTTCAGCGCTAATCGTAACGCACGATATATCAGAAGCAATTAGTATGTCTGATAGAATAGTAATTTTATCTAACAGACCTGCACAAGTAAAAGATATAATGAAAATAGAATTTGAAATGGAAAATAGAGATCCAATAAACTGTAGAGAAAGCCCTAAATTTAGCGAGTATTTTGATGCAGTATGGAAAGGATTGAATATATATGAGTAGAGCAACATATTTAAAGAAAATAAAAAAGAAATCACTTATTATAAATAATAAACAAAGTTCATCTAGCAAAGTAAATAAGCCTATTATTGAAGCGACAAATACAGAAAATAAGGCTACAGTGAAAGTATCTAAGACAGAAAGCAAAACGGCAGTGAAAGCCTCAAAGCCAAAAAACAAAGCAGACATCAGTCCAGCAAGAAAGCAATATTTGAAAAAGATAAAAATAGAAAAAATATCAGTAATAGCAACACAAATAATAATAGTAGTAGTATTCATAGCATTATGGGAAATACTTGCAAACAATGGAATAATAGATAGTTTCATCATGAGCAGTCCATCAAGAATAGTAAATACCTTCTTAAATTTAGCACAAAACGATTTAATCCATCATTTATTTGTAACTTGTACAGAAACAATAATAGGTTTTCTATTAGGAACTACGTTAGGAGCAATAATTGCAATAGTACTATGGTGGTCAAAATTTATATCAAAAGTGTCAGAGCCATTTTTAGTAGTGCTAAACAGTTTGCCTAAAATAGCCCTTCGGACCAGTAATAATAATATGGGTAGGAGCAGGAATGCCCGCAATTATAGTAATGGCACTTGCAATTTCACTAATCGTAACCATATTAGAAATTTTAAATGGTTTTATAAATACAGACAAAGAATTGATAAAAATGGCAAAAACATTTGGTGCAAATAAATTTCAAATATTAACTAAAATAGTAATTCCAGCAAATAAATCAACTTTCTTCAATTCTTTAAAAGTAAATATTGGACTTTCACTAGTAGGAGTAATATCTGGAGAATTTTTAGTATCAAAAGCAGGACTTGGATATTTAATAGTATATGGAGGCCAAGTTTTTCAACTAGATTTAGTAATGGCAAGCGTAATAATACTTGCAGTAGTTGCAGCAATTATGTATCAAATAGTTGTAATTCTTGAAAAAATATTTATAAAAGGCCGTATAAGATAAACACTCGAAAAACAACAATACAATAAAATCTAAAAAACAACATACGATAAAATCTAAAAAGGAACATGCGATAAATTTTAATACAATAAACTTTAAAAATAAAATAGTAGCTATATAAAATAAACTGAATACAATATAAAAGAAACATAAAAGAAAGGATGAGGAAAAGTGAAAAAATGGATAATTACAGCAGTTGTTGCAATATTAGTAATTGTTGCTTCAATAGTAAGTTACATTGTAATGGGAACTAAAACTGAAAAAGTAGAACTACAAAAAATAAGAGTAAACGAAGTAACAAGGTCTGTATTCTATGCGCCACAATATGTAGCAATAAGCAAAGGATTTATGGAAGAAGAAGGCTTGGAAATAGAGCTAACAACAGGTCAAGGTGCAGATAAGGTAATGACAGCAGTATTAGCAAATCAAAGTGACATAGGCTTTGCAGGCCCAGAAGCTGCAATATATGTATATAACGAAGGAAAAGAAGATTATTGCCAAGTATTTGCACAACTTACGCAAAAAGATGGTTCATTTTTAGTAAGTAGAGAAAAGACAGATAATTTTAGTTGGCAAGATTTAAAAGGAAAAACAGTTATACCAGGAAGAAAAGGTGGAGTTCCATACATGACATTTGAATATGTGTTAAAAAAGAATGGAATAGACCCTCAAAAAGATTTAATTTTGGACGATAGTATAAAATTTGATTTAATGGCAGGAGCATTTACAGGTGGAACAGCAGACTATGTTACATTATTTGAACCAACAGCAACAATGACAGAACAAGCAGGAAAAGGCTATGTAGTAGCATCAGTAGGAGAGGCATCTGGCGAAATACCATATACAGCATATTTTGCTAAAAAGAGCTATATAGAAGCAAATAAAGATATAATAGAAAAATTTACAAGAGCAATAGCAAAAGCTCAAAAGTGGGTAGAAGAACATACAATGAGCGAGGTTGCAGAAGCAATACAAAGCTTTTTCCCAGATACAGATGTAGAGCTATTAGCTACAGTTTTACAAAGTTATAAAGATATAGACGCATGGAAAACTAGTCCGGAAATGAAAAAGGAAAGTTTTGAATTGTTAGAAACAGTAATGGAGGAAGCAGGGGAACTAAAAGAAAGAGTTCCATTTGAAGAAGTAGTAATTAATTACTAGAATTGCATAAAAAAATAAAAATCAAAAATGATAATTATTATCATTTTTGATTTTTAATATTGCGTAACACTTGAAAATAAAGAGCTTTGTAATTAACACAAAATTAAAATAAAAAAATTATCACAAAAATGTAATAAAAATGTAATAAAAAAAAATAAGTCCGGAAAATCAACGTTTATAAAAAAAAGTTGCCAAAAAAACATTACCACAATAAAGTACAAAAACGCCGGAACACTTAAAAATCAACAAAAAACAGTCATATAAACATAACAAGTAAAAGTTTGACATTATAAATATTTTGCTATAAGATAAAGCTACTTTCAGAGATGAAAAAATATATGAACTAAAAATGATAATATTTATCAAAATCAAACGAAACAGTTCAAGAATAAGGGGGAATAAAAATGCAAGTAATAAAAAGAGATGGAAGATTAACAGAATTTAATCCAGAAAGAATAGTAAAAGCAATAACATTAGCAATGGCACAAACACCAGGAGGTGTAGATATAGATTTAGCCAACAAAATAGCAGAAAGCGTAAAAAAACAATTAGAAGACAAAAATCAAACAACAGTATATGAAATACAAGATTTAGTAGAAAAGAAATTAATGTCATCTTCAAGAAAAGAAGTTGCACAAAACTATATAACATATAGATACAACAGAGATATTGCAAGAAAATCAAGAACAAAAGACATGTTCCTAGAAATAATAGAAACAAAATCAAATGATGTAACAAGAGAAAATGCAAACATGAATGCAGACACACCAGCAGGAATGATGATGAAATTTGCATCAGAAACAACAAAACCATT
>CANQRI010000091.1 GCA_947626235.1 uncultured Clostridia bacterium
TATACTGTTAAGAGGTGTTTAAAATGTTTACGAATATATTTAATACTGCAAAAGCATATATAAAAGGTGGTAAGAAATATCCTAAAATAGATGGCATAGTTACCTTTAGAGAAACTAAAAATGGCGTAATAATGACTGCTAAAATTAATAATTTGCCACAATCTAACAATAAATGTAAAGGAAGATTTTTTGGTTTTCATATTCATGAGGGAAATTCTTGTACTGGAAATTCAGAAGATGAATTTGCAAATGCAAAGTCACATTTAAATACTACTAATTGTCCTCATCCTTTTCATATAGGAGATTTACCACCATTAATTGAAAATAATGGTTACAGTTATATGAGTGTTTTAATCAATAAATTTAAAATAAAAGATATTATAGGAAAAGTAATCATTATCCATGATTCTCCAGATGACTTCACTAGTCAGCCAAGTGGAAATTCTGGAACTAAAATTGCTTGTGGTAAAATTGAAAAATAAAATATTTAAGAGTACATAGATTAAATGTTTTTACATCGCACCATTATTATCTTCTATGTACTCTATTTCGCTTTCAAACTTGAATTTTATAGTTATATCTCCATTTTCTTTTACATATATAGAGTCTATTAACTCCATCATGATACTTCTTGATAATTCTGTAATCCCCTTTTGTCTTTTAAATTTTTCTATCCATTCATTTTGTAATCCTTCGTGCACTTCACATTTTTGTTTTTCATTTTTTAAGTTTTCTATATTCTGTTTTAATCTTTCAATGTCATTTTCGTATTTTTGCTTATATTCTAAATATTCTTGCCTTGTAATATCTTCATTTTTCCAATCTTCATATAGTGCCTTCTTAAAATTCGATATCTTAAAAATTTCATTTTGTTTTGCATTTATCATATTTTCAATATTTTTGCTTTTTGTTTTTTGAAAATTACCGTCATTTACTTGCTTTGCAAGTTCTTCTATATCAATTAAATCAATATGAAAATTAATTGCTTTCAAAACTGCCTTTTCCAAATTTTCTAGCTTAATAGTATGTTTTGTGCATAGCTTATTAGATTTTTTTCTATATGTGCTACAAATATAGTATTCATATTTACCTCCACTCTTATTTATGCTACTTTTCTTATTCATTGCACGTCCACAATCACTACATTTTAAAAAACCCGCCCATACTGATAACACTTTCGTTTTTTGAGATACCTTTGTATCTTGCATGCTTATCTCTTTTGCCTTTTTAAAAGTTTCTTTATCAATTATAGGTTCGTGAGTATTTTCTACTCTTACCCATTCTTCCTTGCATACTTTCTCTACTTTATGTACCTTGTAGCTTTTGGTTCTCCTTTTCCCCTGAACAGTATTTCCAATATACACTTCATTATTTAAAATATTTCGTATAGTAGAAGGTGTCCATGTATATGTATCATCTTGTATTCCATAATTATTATAGTTTTGCTTAAGTTCCAATTTCTTATGTCCTGTGGGGTTTAAAATTCCTAAATCATTTAATCGATGACAAATTTCTATTTTCCCTATTCCTTCATTTACATACCAATTAAAAATTTTTCTAACAATATCTACTACAGTTTCATCTATAATTAACTTGTGCTTATCCTTTGGATTTTTAATATAACCATAAGAAGCAAATGCCCCTATAAACTCTCCTTTTTTCTTTTTCCCATTTAAAGATGTTCTTATTTTTATTGACGTATCTCTTGCATATTCATCATTTATTAAATTTTTGAATGGTACTAAAATTGTATTTGTGCTCGCTGGATTTTTAAAACTATCTACAAAATCATTAATTGCAATAAATCTTATGTTAAATAATGGGAAAACTTGCTCTATGTAATTTCCTACCTCTATATAATTTCTTCCAAGTCTTGATAAATCTTTTACAATAACACAATTAATACTCCCATTTTTCATATCTTCTAGTAATCTTTGGAATGATGGTCTATTGAAATCCGTCCCTGTAAATCCATCATCTATGTATGTATCATAAACTATTAAATCATCATGTTCTTCTACAAATTCATTTAATATTGCTTTTTGACTTGTTACGCTATTGCTTTCCTGCTTATCTTTTCCGATTATCTTCATCTTCCTGTGAAAGCCTAATATATAGTGCAACTGACCATATTTTTTTATTTTCAATGTTTTCGTTAGAAGAATACTTTGATTTTCTTCCTGCCACTAATTTTTTACCTCCCTATTTTATATAGTAATGTGCTCTTCAGCCATTTTTTACTTTTTGCTTTAAAATATTTAGCATACATTCTTGAAAGCTCTTATTGTTTTTGGAATATTCCATATCTACACACATACTCCCTACCTTTAATCTATATAAATCTTCTGCTTTTGTTAAGTTTTCTATTTTTTTATTTTTCAAGCTGTTTTTTCCTCCTGAAGAATTTTATTCTTTAAAAAGAGTTTTATTACTACTTGAATAAATGTCTTTAAAAAATTAAAAATATTTTTGTTGAATGCATTCAATATAATTTTTACATTTTGTTGAATACATTCAACAAAACAAATAATTTTTCATAAAAAAAGATAAATGTATACACTTTTTGTGTCTACATTTATCTTATCTTTTCATGCAATTTACTTTGTTTTTATATTTTAATCTAAATCTAGCAACATTAATTTCATTTTTGCAATATCATTTATAGAAACTTTATCCTTACCACTTAATGTTGCTGCTTTTAATTTACTTCCTTGTAATTCTTCTGCTCTAACAAGGTGTAATTTTGTTTTTGCAAGGTCGTTTATTGTAACTTTTCCGTTGCAATCTACATCGCCTTTTACAACAAGTGTATATTGTGTATCATCTTCTAGTTTTACAACTGTATCTGTTGTAATAGGTGCATTTTCATCTAATAAATCACCATTTTTATCTATAAATGTTACTCTTTGATTACTTTTAACCTTTTCTTTAAATTGATTTACAGTTGTATCTTGTGTTACTTTTGATATATAACCTTCTTCTACGTGATATTCATCAGATTCTATCTTTCCTGCTTCTTGCTTATCTGGGTTAACTTCTATATCTGGGTTTTCTGGGTCTAATAAATCTTGTGTTGCTCCAATCCAATATACTTTTGCTGTTGCTGTACCTTTATTTCCTGCTTTGTCTTGGAATTCAAATGTAAATTCTCCATTTTCTTCAAATGTATAAACATCATCTGGATTATTTAGTATTGTTACTTCTTCACTAGGAATAAGTTTTGCTACTACCTCATCGTTAGTTATTGTTTCAATGCTATATTCAATAGTAGCTGTTGGTGCAACTCTATCTATCCAGTTAACATCTGCTTCAGCTGTACCTGTTTTACCACTTACATCATCTATAAATTCAAATGTAAATGTTCCATTATCAGTAAATACATATGTGTCGCTTCCGTTATTATTTGTTATTCTAATATCTGTACTTGGGTTTACAAGCCTTACTTCAACATTTTGGTTTGTTGGTTCCTTTGTACTGTATGCAACACCTGCTGTTGGATGAGGATTTTTAGTTAAGTCTTGGAATATATTAAACATTCTAGCTGTGAACCAATTTCCGTTAGATGCACGATCTGCTACAATTTTAATATATTGTACTTCTTTAGAGTCTTCTATTTCAAAGCATTTTATTTCTTCATTATTTGCAAAATCCTTTACACTAACTAATTGTTCAAAGTCTTCTCCATTCATACTTCCATATACTGTACCATCTAATATTTTACCATTTCCTCCACCTGCTGGAACAAACTCTACTGCTGATAAATAAATTGGTCTATCTATTTTTATTACAATATACCTTTCAGTATCATTTCCTCCCCAGTTTGAATGCCACCTTGTATTGTAGTTACCATCTATACAATTTGTAGCTGCTCCTTGGTTAGATGTAGCTTCACTTGATACTGAATCGATTGATAAATGTGATACTGGCACATATTTTCTTGTTCTTTCTTGCTCGTCTTCTGTAAATGTATATATACTAGGTTCACTTGCAAGCATTGTACCTGTAGCTGGCTCTCTTACTTGTACTGTTTTACTTCCTGTTAAATCTGGTGAAGATTCACTATATAATTTCCATTCATCATCATCTGAATAGCGCCATTGTGTTTCCATGCCAACTCCAATTACACGGTTTTCTAAATCATTTGCATATAATGTTTCTGGATTTTTCTGGCTTGTTATATCTATTTTATATAAATTGTTTTCTTCATAACCCGTTCCAACAATGTGAACATATATATCATTTTCAGCTGTAATGCTGTTTATTTCTTCTTCAGATAAAAGTTTTTCGTGTTTTTCATCAGCTGTAAATGTTACTTGAGTCCAATTTGTTTTTCCATCTAAACTATAATCCCAATGAATTCCATTGCCATCAAAACGTTCTGATAATATTATTTTTCCTGCATTTTCTCCATCAAATGAGAATGTTGCAAGGTCTGAATCCATTTGACCTAATAAATAAGATGCTACTGTTCTAGTTATAGCTGGTTGATAAACTTTTGTATTATCTGTCCATGTACTTCCTTCTGTTAATAAATTAAGTTGCAATACTGTAAATTTAAATGAATACCCTGTACTTGGTAACATTGGTTTAATTAAATTTGTTAAGTTGTACATTGGTAGTGGGAAGCATTTTAAGTTTTCCCCTATTTCTTGTGCTAATTTATAATAATCTTCCTCTGTTTTTGTAGTGTCTTCTTTATATAAATTAATTAGCGCATACCATGCATCAATGTTTATAGGTTGTATTTCTAATGCTTTTCTGTATAGTTCTTCTTGTTTTGTAGGATTTCCTTTATATGAATTTGCCTCCATTATAAGTTCTGTAGCTTGCTCGTATGCATCGTAGTGGTTTAAAGCTTCTTGTGCTAACACAATATAGCTTGCAGCCCAACCTTCTACATAACTGTCGCTACCCCATCCTAAAGGCATTCTTACACTTAACTTTTCTGTTTTTCCTGATTGTGCCCAAC
>CANQRI010000092.1 GCA_947626235.1 uncultured Clostridia bacterium
GAAAGCACCAATAGAAAATTCAATGATACTACAAATTTTTTTATAGAATTTTGTTTCACATCATTGACACATATACACTATTAGTTTAGCCTTCTCCTTAAATCCTATTGACTTAATAGGAAATATATGTTATAATTCCTACTGGTTTGATAGGAAAAGAAAAATTAAAATTAACTATTAAACTTAATTTAAAAGAAAAGGAGAGATAACATGAATACAATATATTTAGATAATAGTGCTACAACTAAAACAGATGATGAAGTTTTAAAAGCAATGCTTCCATATTTTTCAGAAAACTATGGAAATCCATCATCTATTTATAAAATAGGTAGAGAAAATAAAAAAGCAATAGAAGAGGCAAGAGAAAAGGTTGCAAAGGTTTTAAATTGTGAACCAAGTGAAATATATTTTACAGCGGGTGGAAGTGAAAGCGATAATACAGCAATAAGAGGTATAGCATATAGTTATAAAAATAAAGGAAATCATATAATTACTTCTAAAATAGAACATCCAGCAGTATTAGAAACTTGTAAACAGTTAGAAAAAGAAGGATTTGAAGTTACTTATGTAGGAGTAGATGAAAATGGAATTATTAAATTAGATGAATTAGAAAATGCCATAAAGCCTACAACTACTCTTATAACTGTTATGTTTGCAAACAATGAAATAGGTACTATTCAACCAGTTAAAGAAATAGGTGAAATTGCAAGGAAAAATAACATAGCATTTCATACAGATGCAGTACAGGCAGTAGGAACTGAAAAAATAGATGTTAAGGAAATGAACATAGATAGTCTTTCATTATCAGCACATAAATTTTATGGACCAAAAGGTGTAGGTGCTTTATATGTACGTAAAGGAATAAAGTTTGATAAATTCATAAATGGAGGGCATCAAGAAAGAAATAAAAGAGCAGGAACAGAAAATGTAGCAGGAATTGTAGGATTAGGAAAAGCAATAGAACTTGCATATAGCAATTTGGAAGAACACAATAAAAAAATAAAAGAATTAAGAGATTACTATGTAGAGCAAGTGAAAGAAAAAATACCATATATAAAAATAAATGGTGATATGGAAAAAAGATTAGTTGGAAATAGTAATATTTCTTTCAGGTTTATAGAAGGAGAGGGATTACTTTTAAATTTAGACTTAAAGGGAATTTGTGCATCAAGTGGTAGTGCTTGTACATCAGGTTCATTAGACCCATCACATGTTTTACTAGCAATAGGTTTACCACATGAAATAGCACATGGCTCTTTAAGAGTATCAATAGGAAAGTATAATACAAAAGAAGAAATAGACTATACAGTAGAAAGTTTAGTAGAAATAGTAAATAGGTTAAGAGAAATGTCACCATTGTGGGAAGAATTTATAGAGCATAACAATTAATATAAATGAAATTGTATGGAGATAAATACTTTATAGAGATAGGAGGAAAAAATAATGGAATATTCAGAAAAAGTTGTAGATCATTATACAAATCCAAGAAATGTTGGAAAAATAGAAGATGCTTCAGGAGTTGGAGAAGTTGGAAATCCAGTTTGTGGAGATATTATGAAGATGTTTATAAAAGTTGAAAATAATGTTATAGTAGATGTTAAATTTAAAACATTTGGATGTGGTGCAGCTATAGCAACAAGTAGCATTTCAACAGAAATGATAAAAGGAAAGACTATAGAGGAGGCATTACAATTAAAAAATACAGATGTAGTAAATTTGTTAGGTGGTTTACCACCAGTAAAATTACATTGTTCAGTATTAGCAGAAGAGGCAATACATGAGGCTATTGCAGACTATTATAGAAAAGAAGGAAAAATGACAGAAGAAGAAATAAGAGAAAAGTGCAATTTAAAAGAACATCATTGTGACAGTTGTGGAATTTAAAATTGATTTATCAAAAGTTCTAAAAATGAAAGGAAAAATAAATGAATAAAAGGGTTTTATTAGGAATGAGTGGTGGAGTAGATAGTAGTGTAGCTGCCATTCTTCTACAAGAGCAAGGGTATGAAGTAATAGGAATAACAATGAAATTATATGAAGGAGAAATAGAGGAAAGTTGCTGTGGACTTTCTTCTACTTTAGATGCTAAAAGGGTGTGTGATTATCTAAAAATACCACACTATACTTTAAATTTTAAAGAAGAGTTTGATAAATATGTTATTCAAGATTTTATACAAAATTATGCACAATGTAGAACGCCAAACCCTTGTATAGAATGTAATAAGTATTTGAAATTTGGAAAAATGTATGAAAAAGCATTAGAATTGGAATGTGATTACATATCAACAGGGCATTATGCAAAAATAGAATATGATGAAAAGTATAAAAGAAATGTTTTAAAAGTTGCTAATGCAAGAGCAAAGGATCAAAGCTATGTTTTATATAGCATGCCAGATTATTTATTAGATAAAGTAAAGCTACCTTTAGGCAATTTTAATAATAAAGATGAAATAAGAGAAATCGCAAGAAAATATAATTTACCAGTTGCTAATAAACCAGATAGTGAAGATATATGTTTTATACCAGACGGAAATTATAAGAGATTTTTAGAAAATAATTCAGATATAAAAAGTAAAGAAGGAAATATAGTAAACACAGAAGGAAAAGTGTTAGGAATACATACAGGTTTATATAAATACACAATAGGGCAAAGAAAGGGATTAGGAATTTCAAATTCAGAGCCATTATATGTTATAGGGTTTAACCAACCTAAAAATGAGTTAATTGTAGGAAATGAGAATGAATTATATAAAAAAGAATTTGAAGTATCTAATATAAATCTTCTACTATATAAAGAAATAAAAGAACCTATGTCAGTACAAGTTAAAACTAGATATTCTGCAATGTGTCACAATGCAACAATAACTCAAAATGGAGATACAATAAAAGTAGTATTTGATGAGACACAAAAATCTATAACTCCTGGTCAATCAGCAGTATTTTATGATGGAGATATAGTAATTGGCGGAGGAAAAATAATGAAATAAATAAGATATAAATTATTGATAAATGATTACTAGTGTGATAATATACTAGTAATTATTTTTTATGCAAAGGAGGGAAGAACATGGAAAGCAACAAGAGCAAAAAGGGTATAATAATAGGAGGAATTGTAGTAGCAGTAATAGTTGTTGTAGCTATTGCAATCGCAATAGGATATGTAGTAATACAAAATGGTCAAAATAATCCATTAGCATCAGCAATGGGCGAAGAAGATAATACAAATGCAATAAATACTGATACAGATAATAACAACTCGCAAGAAAATGACACTAACACTGAAAATACTATAAGTAATAGTGTAAATAACAATAGTACAAATATGCAAAGCTCTGATACAAACAGCGAAAATAATACAACAGGTCAAAATCCTATTGCCACTATTGAAATTGCAAACTATGGAATAATAAAAGTTGAATTATATCCCGATATGGCACCTAACACAGTTAAAAACTTTATAACTTTAGCTAAAAATGGCTTTTATAATGGACTAACATTTCATAGAGTAGTAGAAGATTTTGTAATTCAAGGTGGAGATCCAAAAGGCAATGGAACTGGAGGTGCAACATTAAGTTCAGTAGATACTTCAATAAAAAAAGGTTCTGCAGAAGATAAAGAATATTGTATTCCTGGAGAATTTGCGATAAATGGTTATACGAAAAACACTTTATCACATAAAGAAGGAGTTATATCAATGGCAAGATCAGATTATTCTTCAATGGGTCTTGGAGATGAAATAGCAAAGAAAGGATATGATTCTGCATCTTCACAATTCTTTATTATGACAGACGATAATACAAGTTTAAATGGTCAATATGCTGCATTTGGCGAAGTAATTTCTGGAATGGAAGTAGTAGACAAAATTGATGAAATAGAGGTAGATGAAAATGATAAACCACTTAATCCTCCAGTTATAAACCAAATAACCGTTGAAACATATGGCGTAGACTATGGAAAACCAGAAACATTAGAAGAATTTGATATAAATGCATATATAACTCAAATAATAAATAGAAAATAATATGAAAAGCAAGAAAGAAGCTAAAAAGAGAAATAAAAAACCGCTATAGCGGAAATTTTAGAATTTAAATAGTAATATTATTATCAGATTTAAATAGTAATTAATATTGGGAAGATAGCATACAATGAAATAAGTGAGTTTTATAAATAGCATTTAAATTTAATAAAAAAATTTTTGATTTAAATACTATTTTAACATTATTTTTCGATAATATATACAATCTATTTATGCCTTATTTTAGGACAAAAATGGAACTTTAAGAAAATTTTGAAAAAAAAGGTGAAAAATGTTTAAAATGGTATTGACAAAAATATTCCAAAGTGATATAAACTTATACAGAATTGCTATTCTAAAAATCTATAATAAAGGGAGGAGTTAATTTAAATGAAAATTAATAGTAAATTTTTAAAAAGCAGTTTAGTAATCGCATTAGTTGCAGTAATGCTTGTAGCTGCATTAGCAGTAATACCAACTAAAGCATTAGCAGCAAGCGATGATGGTTGGACAGCACGTGCTCATGTCCAAACAAAAGGATGGTTAGATGAAGTAGCTGGTATACCAGTAGTAGCTGAACTACCAAAAGTTGTTAACACAACAGATGCATTAACAGATGCAGTAATAGGAACAACAGGATTATATAAGAGATTAGAAGCTCTTGATATCAATGTTCCAGCAGGTGTTACATTACAATATAGAGCACATGTACAAACTTATGGATGGCAAGAATGGAAAACAGCAGATAGTAATCTTATAACTAAAGATGCAAAAGCTGTAGATAGCTCTGCAGTTGGAACAATGGGAGAATATAAGAGACTAGAAGCAGTTCAAATAGCAGTATCAGGATTAACAAATTATGATTTATATTACCGTGCACACGCTCAAACATTTGGATGGGGACCATGGGTAAAAGCACTAGATGCAACAGTAGAAAC
>CANQRI010000093.1 GCA_947626235.1 uncultured Clostridia bacterium
AATGTTTTGCAAATATTATTAATGCAATTCCATTAAACTATTTAACCCCGTCCCTAATAGTTTAATTGTTTACTCTATACTCATATAACATTTTTCTTTAATAAATTTTTTTATCCTTTTTTCATCTTTTCCTTCATAATACAGAATAAGCATATCTTTAAATTTTTCTGTTAATTCTGCTGGAATTGATATAATCCCTTTTCCTTTTGATATTAAATAGTGGTTACTATATATTACTGATGTTCTTTTATTTCCATCAATAAATACCTGCTTTTTCATTGTATATAATAATAACTCTATAGCTTTATCAACATCATCAATTTTTTTAGCAAGAATTTCTTTTAATTCTTCTTTGATGACACTTTCTATAGGTAAGTCTGGTTTCCATGTTGTACCGCCTATCGTTACTGGAACATTTCTTACTTTTCCTGCCGTATAATAAAACCCTTCTTCGACCATTTTGTTTATTTCACATAATAAAGCAAAATTCGTATCACTTAAAATAACATTTTTATTTAATATAAATTCCCAAGCATGTTTTAGATTTACTATTTTCATGATATCTTCTGTTGTCATGTTGTTTACTTTTCCACCTTCTATTATACTTTCCGTGTCTGCAAATGTGGTCGCAACTCCTTCTAACACTGCTTGTTTATAAATAGTATCTACTAAATGCCTTTTTGCAAAATCTATATTTTGTTCAACTTTTTCTGAAAGTTCTTCTTCTATGTAATTCATCTGTTTTAATTTTTTTACTATTTCTCTTATTTGTTTTTTTAATTGTTTGGCTTTAATGCTATTATTTAGTATCAAATTATATAATTCATCTGTATATTCCCCTACATATTTTGTTAACGCTACCCCATCTTCTCTATAATGTACATATATATATTTATTAGTTCCATTTTCTCTTATTTCTACAGATCCATATGCAAGAGATTGTAATTCATTTTCAAGAACTTGCTTACTTTGAAGAAGATTTATAATTTCAATTTTTTCTTCCATGGTATATCCTCCTTGTATATGTGAAACATTTTTTATGTTTTTTGTTGATTTTGTTTCACATTTTTATTATAACACAAATTTTTAAAATGTGAAACTATTTTGTGCTTTTTTATTTATTAAACTATTAAACTATTAGGGACGGGGTTAAATAGTTTAACACTAATTTGTTTTTGCTTTAATTGCTTTTTCAAATTATTAATGTGTTAAACTATTTAACCCCGTCCCTAATAGTTTATTCTTCTAAACCGAAACTTACACCTAATGCATTATTGATTTTGTTCATTACAATATTATCATCTATATGTCCTATTTTTTCTTTTAGTCTGCTTTTATCTATTGTTCTTATTTGTTCTGCAAGCACTACGGAATTGGACTTTAACCCACTATTTTCTGCTCCTATTTCTATATGGGTTGGTAATCTGTTTTTCCCTGTTTGTGATGTTATTGCAGCTGCAATAACTGTTGGGCTATGTTTATTTCCTACATCGTTTTGTATTATTATGACTGGTCTTATTCCTCCTTGCTCTGAACCTACTACTGGACTTAAATCAGCATAAAACATATCTCCTCTTTTTATTACCATTTGTTAATCACTCCTAATATTTCTGTATTTAAAGTTTGATTTTTGATATATTTTTAATATTAGTTTAAGAGATTTTTATCTCATTGTATAATATGTAAACTGTGTCTTTTTTGTTACTATCTGATATTACCATTTTTGTAGGTTTTTTAGTTTTTTTGTCGATATATAATGTTTTGTAAGTATTGTATTTATCTTCTACATTTTGCGTTTCTAGTATAATTTCATTGTCATTTGCTTTCATATTTTTATTGCTTGAATTTTTATATTCTTCTATGAATGAGTTTAACCATAATTTATTTTCTGCAATATATTCATAGTCTTCGTAAATTGTTGTTAAGTTTAATTTACTATTTTCTATTTTTAAATTTTTGCCATCATATTCTGTTACTAATCCTTGTATATTTTCGGGTTCTATTACTTCTTGCCTTGATGTACCATTTTTCACTTCTTGTTTTATTATATATTTATTATTGTTTTTATTTGATGTTATTTCTATTTCTATTTTTGCACTATATGAACTAATATTTAATATATCTTGAAGAATCTGTTCATCAGATTCGTTAATAGTAGTATTTCCGTTTTTTGCAAATTTATAATATATTATTGTACAAATTATTAAAATAATTATTGCAATTATTATGGGTATTAGAATTTTTTTATTGATTTTCATTACATCACTCCTTCTAAATATTTTTACAATCATTTTTATTGTATTAATTAATTGATTATAAAAATGTTTTGCTATATAAAATATATTCTTGTTGTGAAGAAGTATGTTAAAAACAAAAAGCCTAGACTTTTGATTTCGCTAGACTTTTTGTTTTAATTCCTAATAATAGGAATGTTTGTGTGATAGTATAGGTTTCTATTTATTTTCTACGCTTCTATTTGCTATTTCTATTGCTTTACTTACTATATTTCCACATGTTTTTGAAGGTACGTTTCCCCATCCTCCGTCTTTTTTTACTTGATCATATACTCCTAATTCTTTAGCTATTTCTTCTTTTAAATTTTCAGACATAAGACTACGATTATCCATTTGACTTACCTCCTAACGGAAAAACATTATTATATGTTTTTCTATTTTTATTATTTGCTTTTTGTTGTTTATTATAACTTGTAAATTTTAGTATTATATTTTTTATAATTTGCAACTTTTAGTATTGTATTTTTTTATTATAATTTACAATTTTTATATCCTACATTGTTAATGTGCCGTTTGGAGTTTCTTTTATTACTAATATATCTTCTTCTTTTCCGTTTTGCGCATTTATATATACTAAAAATTCTGTGTCTTCTACTTTTCCTTTAAATTCCCAGCAAAATATTTCTGTTTGAAATTCTGTTGGTATTACAGCTAACCCTTCGCTTTGTATATTTAATTCTTTATTTAATGAAGATTTCGCATCTTCTTTTGATATTTGCACTTCTGGTAGATTTCTTTGTGTGTGTGAGTTTAAATAGCCTGTTGTTTCTATTCCTAATACTTGCCCATTGTCTAATGCTATTTTTAATTTTATTAAGTCTGGATACATTACAACATCGTCTTGTGCGTATGCGTAGTTTATTGTTATTATTCCTTCATTTTTTAAATAGTATGTTTCCTTCATATTAGGAAAATTTTTTTCACTTAAGAATTTTTTTCCAATTTCGACTGCTCTTTGTTCTGTTATTGTTTGTGCTTCTACTTTTCTGTTGTAACACATAAATACTATATGTCCACCTTTTTTAGTTACAGATAATATTAGTGTGTCTTCGTCTTTTGGTGCATTGTTTAAAGTAATGTTAAAGTCATAACTTGGTATGTTTGTATTTTCTGATAATCCTAATGAATTTATTTCTTTTACTTGTTCTTGACCTATAAATTGTATTGCTATTAATTTTGCTTGCTCTTCTGTTATTTCATTTCCTGTAAGTCCCTTTTTTTCTGCACTTGTTAAGTGTTCGGAAAATGCCCCGTCATATATTAAACCTGTGTATTCATGAAAATTTTCTTCCAAACTGCTAAAACTATCATGTGATAAATTGCTTACTTCTGTTGCAAATATATTGCCTCCCTTTTGATCTAATTCTCCCCATTTTATTCTGCCGTCATTTATATCTGCTGAAAGCTGATTTAAGGTGTTTTCTAGCTCTACGCTATAATTATGCAATTCTTTTAAATTGCTAAAATCTTCTTGAGTTAGTTCTTCATTATATATATTTTTTCTTGATAATGAATAACTATAGTCACTTACTTGATTTAAAAATTTTGATGTGTTTGCTAGTTCTTGCGAACCCATTGGCAACCTTGCTAAATAGCTTTGAGCTAAATTGGCTTCTCTCCATACTTGTGTTAATGTTTCCGCTCCATGTTCTGGTGTGCTTGATATTAATGATTTTGCTAAATATGTTTCTACATTTTGAACATAGTCTACTAGCTCTACAAATGCCATATTATAGCTATTTTCTGAAACTTGCCTAAAGTCCCTTTCTCTTTTGTATATATACATTCCAACGCCTACTAGTGCTACTACTAACACTACTACTAATGTAAGCATATGTCTATCTCTTAACCTATTTATCCAATCGTATACTTTATCTCTTACTGTACTCATTTCTTTTCCTCCATTTTATTTATTTTAAATTTTTCTCATTATCTCTATTTTTTTAATCTTGCTAATTTTTTGATTTAACTGCAAAATCTGTGTTTCCCTATTGTTTTTATTAATGGTCTTGACCAAATCCATTTACTTGTTGCGGTAGCTGGATTGAAATAATATATTGCTCCATTTGTAGGGTCCCAACCGTTTAGTGCATCTTGTGCTGCTTTTAAAACTGATGATCCTTCTGCTATTGGTACATTTATCTGTCCATCCGCCACAGCTGTAAATGCTCCTGACTGATAGATTACACCTGCTATGGTATTTGGAAATTTTGAACTTTTTACTCTATTTAAAATTACTGCTCCCACTGCTACTTGCCCTTCATATGGCTCGCCTCTTGCCTCCCCATTTATTGCTCTTGCCATTAATTGTAAGTCTGATGTGGATGACCTACTTGCTGCATTTGTTTTTTGGTTTTCATTTATAGTTGTAAATATTGCTGTTAATGTAACTAAAATTAGTAACATTATAATTATTCTTTTCATACTTTCTAATCCTTCCTTTTTACTGTTTTATACTATTTTTCCTATTTTTATGTTTTTTATTCGATTTTTTCATTTTTTTATGCTACAATCCTAAATTTGACAGTTAAATGGCAGAAAGCTTTATACATAAGGATTCTGCCATTTTGAAAATGCGTGTCATATTTTATATTCTAAAACTTTTTAAAATTTTTTTAA
>CANQRI010000094.1 GCA_947626235.1 uncultured Clostridia bacterium
GAGGTGGGTGCGACTGTGAAGGTTGTATAATTTAGTTGGTGGAAACCCAACCTAAAAAGGCTTTAGCCAAGCCACTAGTAGCGAGTTTTGAGTGCATGACAGTAATGCCAGGCGCTAAGCGTAAACAGCTAGATAATGGGGTTAGTATTGAGCTTCGAAATCTTTCACAAATTAGGAGGTTGACAACGTCCACCTATTGGAAAACAATACAATATTATGCGGTATGGCGAGTGTAATATTGCTCCTACGGAGTCAAAGACCTAATCACGTTATACAATGATTATACAACGAACAGTGAGACCCTATAATTTCTCGTAAGAGTATGATAAACAAGTATAAATCAAGAATATCAAATGAATTATAGGGAGTCGGATAAGTCCATAGTATTGTTGATACTAGGAATAATAAACTTAGAGGAGAAAAGGGACTTACACAATACAGCTCTTGTTAAGGAAACATTAGCTATACACAGTGATAGAAAGGAGTTTTTTTTTTTTTTTGAAACTACCCAATATAATGGAAACAAAACTAACAAGAATAAGCGAAATATCTAAAATTAAACCAAAAGAAATATTTACATCAATATATCACTTACTAAACAAAGATTTACTATTAATGTGTCATAACGAATTAAATGGTAAAAAAGCAACAGGGCTAGATGGTGTAACAAAAGCAGAATATGAAAATGACTTAGAAAATAATATAGTGCAACTAACTAAAGAATTACAAAACATGAGTTACAAGCCAGCACCAGCCAAAAGAGTATATATACCTAAAGCAAACGGAAAATTAAGAGGATTAGCAATAGCACAATATGAAGATAAGATAGTACAGTTAGCTGTCAAGAAAATAGTGGAAGCAATATTTGAACCCAAACTATTAGACTGTATGTATGGATTTAGACCAAATAGGAGTTGCCATAAAGCATTAAAAGCACTAAATAGAAATATTGAGCAAGGTAGAGTAAACTATGTTGTAGAAGCAGATATTAAAGGGTTCTTTGATAATGTAGACCACAAATGGTTAATAAAATGTATAGAACAGCACATAAAAGACCCTAGAATGATTAGACTAATTAAAAGATTTTTAATAGCTGGAATAATGGAAGATGGCAAATACATAAAAACAGAACAAGGAACACCTCAAGGTTCAATACTAAGTCCAGTTTTAGCAAATATTTATATGCATTATGTATTGGCACTTTGGTTTGAAAAGAAAGTAAAACCAAACTTTAAAGGAGAAAGTTATATAACAATTTACGCAGATGATTATGTATGCTGTTTTCAATACAAGCAGGAAGCAGAATTATTCTACAAAACGTTATTACCAAAAAGATTAAGCAAATTCAATTTAGAATTAGCAAAAGAAAAAACAAGAATGCTACTATTTGGCACATTTGCAGAACAAAATACTAAAGGAAGAAAGCCGGAAACGTTTGATTTCTTAGGGTTCACTCACTATTGTAGTAAATCAAGAAAAGGAAAATTTAGAGTTAAAAGAAAAACTAATTGTAAAAAGAAGAAAATGCAGATAAAGGAATATAAAAACTGGATAAAACTAAATAGAAATTTACCCTTAAAAGAAATTATAAGAAAAACCAATGAAAAACTAAGAGGATATTATCAGTATTTTGGAATAACAGATAATTATAGGATGATAAGTGAATATTATTGGAACGTAAGAACTTTAATATATAAATGGTTAAATAGGAGGAGTCAAAGGAAAAGCTATACATTTAAACAATTTGAGAAAATGCTAGAAACATATCCTTTATTAAGACCAAAGATATATGTTAATATATATGAGATTTAAGCAAATGTGTTGTGAAGAGCCGTGTGCGAGAAAGTCGCATGCACGGATTCTGTGAGGACTTTAGGTAGAGATACCTAATTTTACTCGACTGCTATGGAAACAGTATTATTACAAATAATTTATCTACTATTCTTTGGATTAGTAGTGGTTACAATCATAGCTATTGCCTTGATTATTGCATTGGTAATAATTTTGTGCAAATAAAAAATAAACCATTCTGCTTTTGACCGAGTGAATGGTTTATCTGTTTTTCTTGGCAACATACTTTGTGTTTCTCATTTTATATCTATATTATATACAGAATTTTATATTTTGTCAAATATAGTTAAAAATGAAAATTATTCATATAATAATTCTATACGAAAATAACGGAATGAAAATCATACAAAAAATTATTCAAGGGTTGATTATAACTTAAAAATATGTTAAATTATATGAAAAGAGTAATTACAATAGGCTTATTATTTTTTTGCATGTCTGTATTGTAAGTGCTCCAAAAATAAAAATCAAAGTGTATGATAATGAAAGGAAGCAAAAAATGAAAATAGGAATAGTAGGTTTACCAAACGTAGGAAAATCAACATTATTTAATAGTATTACAAATGCAGGAGCAGAGTGTGCAAACTATCCATTTTGCACAATAGAGCCAAATGTAGGAGTTGTACCTGTACCAGATGAAAGGCTAGATGTACTTACAAAAATGTATAATCCAGAAAAAACAACACATGCTATTATAGAATTTGTAGATATAGCAGGTTTAGTAAAAGGTGCAAGTAAAGGTGAAGGTTTAGGAAATAAATTTTTATCACATATAAGAGAAGTAGATGCAATAGCCCATGTAGTAAGATGTTTTGAAGATTCAAATATAGTTCATGTAGATGGAAGCATAGATCCATTAAGAGATATAGAAACTATTAATTTAGAATTAATATTTTCAGATATGGAAGCTGTTGATAAACGTTTGGAAAATGCTAAGAAAAAGATAAAAGCAGATAAAAAATATCAAGTAGAAGTAGATGCATTAGAAAAAATAAAAGATGTACTTGAAAAAGGAAATTGTGCAAGAACAGTAAAACTTACAGAAGAAGAGGAAGAGTCAATTAAAGATTTATATTTATTAACAGCTAAACCAGTTTTATATATAGCAAATGTTTCAGAAGAACAATTGCAAAATGTAAATGAAGATGAAAATGTAAAAAAAGTAGAAGAACATGCTAAAAAAGAAAATGCTAAAGTTATACCACTTTGTGTAAAAATAGAAGAAGAACTTTCTTCATTAGATGACAATGATAAAAAAGAAATGCTAGAAGCATTGGGATTAGAAGAATCTGGATTAGATAAAGTTATAAAAACGAGCTATGATTTATTAGGCTTAATGTCATTTTTAACTGCTGGAGAGCCAGAAGTTAGGGCATGGACAATAAAAAAAGGAACTAAAGCACCAGATGCTGCCGGAAAAATACATACAGATATACAAAGAGGATTTATTAGAGCTGAAATAGTATCTTATGATGATTTAATAAAAGAAGGGTCTATGCAAAATTGCAAAGAACATGGTTTAGTACGTTCAGAAGGAAAAGAATATATTATGCAAGATGGAGATATTGTATTATTTAGATTCAATGTGTAATATAATTGTAATACAATAGAAACAAAAAAGTAACATAAAACTATTGACTATAAGCTAAAAAGGTTGTAAAATACTAATAGATGTAAAGAATTTTGTATGGTTATGCATAAATTAGCATAAAAAACAAATAATAATAAAAATTCACTAAAAAGAAGGAGATATGAATTATGAAAAACAAATCAATGAAAATTATAACTATTGTAGCTTTAATAATGGTATTATTATTAGGAAGTATAAGTGTAAAAGCTGTAAGTATGCCAATGAATGTTTTAAATTCAGGTTCATCAAATACAGCAGGAAATGAACAAGCAAATACTCAAACAACAAATACTGTACCAACACCTACGCCAACGCCTACACCAACAACAAATACAGTTACTCCAGCAACACAAAATACTGCTAGAACTAATACAAGTAATTATAGTAATACTAGCAATTTACCACAAACAGGTGATGCTAGCGATTATATAATATTCGCACTTATAATAGTTGCTTTAATTTCAGCGATTTATGCATTTAAGAGAGTAAAGGACTATAAGAATATGTAATTTATAAAATATAAAGGGTAAATCCATTAGGGTTTACCCTATTTTGATTTTATTGGTTATTTCTGCATTTTACAATATGTCGTAATCCATTTACATTATTACATGTAATAAGAGTAACATATTTTACATTGTCATTATTTTGTATTGTACAAGATGTATCTGTTGCAGGAACTTCTTGAATGTCAAAAACAACATATTCTAAACAATTTCCCTTTAAGTCATAAATTTTAACAATATCATTAATAGTAAGTAAATTAATATTACTAAATAATTTATTGTCAACGTAGTTGTGACCGGCAATGCAAAGGTTACCGAGTTTCATTAGGCATAGGACCATAATATCTGCACGGAGCAAGTTTTAATAGTTCACGAGTTGTTTCAGATAAAATAGGATACATGAGTTTTATTTTGTCAATTTGTATTAAACCGATAACAAATGGCTCAGGTGTAACTTCTAACTTTTCGGTAGAATATTCACCTATTGAATTAGAATATAAAGTGGTCAAAGAAAAACCACTAGCAAGATTTTTAGAAATTTCATCATTTTTTTGCATATTATATCTAATAAAAAAATAAATAATAACTGAAATAATACATATAATAATACAAATGAAAAAAATGATTTTGTATTTTTTTTGTTTTTTCTTTAAAAAATTAATTTTATTGTTTAACATTTGATTCATTTTTTTATCCTCATTTATTTATTTATAATTTATTTTGAGCAAAAAAATATAAAATATATGTTGAAAATATTAGTAGGAAGACTAGAAAAAACTTGTAATTAGTATCAAGTATTATAGTTATTAAAAAATATCGTCAAGTGAAAAGTTAAGTGAAATTCTGTAAAATAAATGCAATTTGTACGATTAAATGCATGTCAAAAGGCAATA
>CANQRI010000095.1 GCA_947626235.1 uncultured Clostridia bacterium
CACGGTTATCTCCATTTAAATCTCTTAAAAAGAATGCATCAAATTCTACAAATTCGCTTTGTGTAGTTTCTTGTCCTTGTTCTACAGGATCATATTCCATTGCTCTCGCCAGTTCTGGGTCTATATCATTTTTTCTAATTTGCAATTTGTTAAATATCAGTCCAATTATTGTGGCTAATATTATTGCAACTGCGATTACTGGTAATATTAGTTTTAACGTTATTTTTGCCTTTTCATTTTTCTTTTTTAACATTTATTATACCCCCATAAAAGATAATATTATATATATTTATTTTCACATATTTTCATATTTCTTGTAAATGGGATTTTTCGCCATTTTTCAACACATTTCGTTATTTGTTTACGGAAGCTCGTTTCTACGCTTTTGTTACATTTACATATCTTTTTAGACTTTTTATTGTAATATTAATTTTAATTTAGAAAACTATTTTTTTATTATGTGTTTTGTGTACATAATGTATGTTTTGTGTAAAAAATAACTCTATTATATTAAACAATTTTTACTCTTTGTTTAATATAATAGAGTTTTCTTACTCTTAAAATTATATTTTCATACTCAACTTTACTTTTTGTCTTTCCATATCTATGCCAATTACCTTAACTTTTACTATATCTCCTACTGAAACAATGTCTGAAGGATTTTTTACAAAGCCATCACTTAATTCAGATATGTGTACTAAACCATCATGCTTTACTCCTACATCTACAAATGCTCCAAAGTCTATTACATTTCTTACTGTTCCTGTTAATATTTGACCTTCTCTTAAATCTTCAAATTTTAGTACATCACTACGAAGTATTGGTTTTGGCATTTCTTCTCTTGGGTCTCTTCCTGGTTTTGATAATTCTTCTATTATGTCTTGTAATGTCATTTCCCCTACTTGCAATTCTTGTGCTGTTTTGTTTATGTTTAGCACTGCTAATTTTGCTTTTATTTCTTTTAATGTGTCTTTGTTTAATAAATCTTCTTTTTTGTACCCTATATTTTTTAATAATTTTTCTGCTACTTCATAGCTTTCTGGGTGAACTGATGTTATTTCTAATGGATTTTTTCCTTCATATACTCTTAAGAAACCTGCACATTGCTCATATGCTACTTTTCCTAATTTAGGTACTTTTAATAGTTCTTTTCTTTCTTTTATTTTGCCATTTTCGTCTCTGTACTTTACTATGTTGTTTGCTATTGTTTTGTTTATTCCTGCTATATATGATAATAGTGATGGAGTGGCTGTGTTTACGTCAACTCCTACTTTGTTTACTGCGTCTTCTACAACTCCTGTTAAGCTTTCAGATAGTTTCTTTTGGTCAACATCGTGTTGGTATTGCCCTACACCTATTGCTTTTGGATCTATTTTTACAAGTTCTGCTAGTGGGTCTTGCAACCTTCTTGCTATTGATATTGCTCCTCTTATAGATACATTTATGTCTGGATATTCTTCTGTTGCAAGTTTTGATGCTGAATATACTGATGCTCCTGCTTCTGATACTATGCTATAGTGTACTTCTTTTTTATATTTTTCTTTTACTTCTTTTATAACATCTGATACAAACATTTCTGATTCTCTTGATGCTGTGCCGTTTCCGATTGCGAACATGTCTGCATTATGTTTGGCTATTAAATTTATTAATACTTTTTTTGCACCTTCTACATCATTTTGTGGTTCTGTTGGATATATTGTTGCTGTGTCTAGAACTTTTCCTGTTTCATCTATTACTGCTATTTTACAACCTGTTCTATATGCTGGGTCAAAACCTATTACTGTTATTCCTTTTATTGGACTTCCTAATAATAGTTGTTTTGCATTTTGCCCAAATACTTTTATTGCTTTTTCTTCTGCTTTTTCTGTTAGGTCTGAACGTATTTCTCTTTCTATGGATGGTTCTATTAGCCTTTGCCAACTATCTAATATTGTGTCTTTTAATAAAGTTGTAAATTGTGTTTCACCTTTTATAACATCTCTTTCAATAACTGCAAGTATTCTTTCTTCTGGTTTTGTTATTTTTACTTTTAATGCTTCTTCTTTTTCTCCTCTATTTATTGCTAATATTCTATGGCTTGGTATTCTATTTACTTTTTCAGAGAATTCATAATACATTTCATAGTTTGTTTTTTCTTCTGCATTGCTTGCTTTTGTTTCTATTATTCCTTCTCTATATACTAATTTCTTTATTTGTTTTCTGTATTCTGCATTATCAGAGATATCTTCTGCTATAATATCACATGCGCCTTGTATTGCTTCTTCTACAGTTTTTACTTCTTTTTCATCTTTGTTTTTATTGGCTTTTGCATTATCTTTTTCTTTGCTATCTTCTGAATCATTTTGCTCTTCTTTTACATTTTTTCCTACGGTTATATATTGTTTAGCTATTTCTTCTAATGGAGTTTTTTCTTCTTGTTCTATTATAATTTTAGCTAAAGGCTCTAGACCTTTTGCTTTTGCTATTGTAGCTCTTGTTTTCTTTTTCTGTTTGTATGGTCTATATATATCTTCTACCTCTGCTAATGTTTTTGCCATTTCTAGTGCTATAACTATTTCGTCTGTTAATTTTCCTTGTCCATCTATTGAATTTACTACTTCTTGTTTTCTTTCCTCTAAATTGCGAAGATATGAAAGCCTTTCTCCTAAGTTTCTTAAAACTTCGTCTGAAAGCCCTCCTGTTACTTCTTTTCTGTAACGTGCAATAAATGGTATTGTGTTTCCATCATCTATTAATTTTATTGTTGCATCTACTTGTGATTCTTTTATATTTAATTCCTCTGCTATTATTTTTGTAATATTCATTTGTATACCTCTTTCCTATTTTTATATAGAACAAAACTTTGTGCTCGTTTTTCGAGCATCGAGGACCGTCCATTTCTATTCAATTCCTAAATATTCATTATATGTTAATTCTCTATCTACTACTCTTCCATCATCTTTTAAATCTATTATTCTGTTTGCTACTGTTTGTGTTAATTGATGGTCATGTGATGTAAATAAGATGTTTCCTTTAAATCTACTCATTCCTTCGTTTAGGGCTGTAATACTTTCCATGTCTAAATGGTTTGTAGGCTCGTCCATTATTAATAAGTTTGCTCCAGATAACATCATTTTAGATAACACGCACCTTACTTTTTCCCCTCCTGATAGTACTTTTACGTATTTTAGTGCTTCTTCTCCTGAGAATAACATTCTTCCTAAGAAACTTCTTACATATGTTTCATCTGGATCTTTTGAATATTGACGTAACCAGTCTGTTAGTGTCATGTCTTCTTCGAATAAGTAGTTGTTATCTTTAGGGAAGTACGTGTGTGTTATTGTTGTTCCCCATTCTATTTCGCCTTCGTCTGGTTCTAATTCTCCTTCTATTATTTGGAATAGTGTTGTTTTTGCTATTTCGTTATCTGCTAGAAATGCTATTTTGTCATCTTGCTTTACTGTGAATGATACGTTTTGTAAGATTTTTTCTCCATTTATTGTTTTTGATATATTTTTTACTTTTAATATTTCTTTTCCTGGCTCTCTATCTGGCTTAAAGTCTATGTATGGGTATTTTCTGTTTGATGGTTTTATTTCATCTAATTCTATTTTTTCTAGTGATTTTTTCCTTGATGTTGCTTGTTTTGATTTTGATGCGTTTGCACTAAACCTTGCTATGAAGGCTTGTAATTCTTTTATTTTTTCTTCTTTCTTTTTGTTTTGCTCTTTCATTTGTTTTAATAATAATTGACTTGATTCATACCAGAAGTCATAGTTTCCAGGAAATACTTTTATTTGACCAAAGTCGACATCTGCTATGTGTGTGCATACTTTGTTTAGGAAGTATCTATCATGTGATACTACTATTACTGTGTTTTCAAAGTTTATTAAAAATTCTTCTAACCAACTTATGCTTTTTAGGTCTAAGTCGTTTGTTGGCTCGTCTAGTAGTAGTATATCTGGATTTCCAAATAATGCTTGTGCTAAAAGTACTTTTACTTTTTCTTTGGCTTCTATTTCTTTCATTAATTTATAATGATTTTCTGTTGATATTCCTAAATCGTTTAATAGTACTGCTGCATCTGATTCTGCATTCCATCCATCTAATTCTGCAAACCTTTCTTCTAGTTTTGCTGCTACCATTCCATCCTCTTCACTGAAGTCTGGTTTTGCATATATTGCATCTTTTTCTTTCATTATTTTATATAACTCTTGATTTCCCATTATTACTGTATCGATTATTGTGTTTTCTTCATATGCGAAGTGGTCTTGCTTTAAAACTGATAGTCTTTCTGTTTTTTCTTTTGTTACTTCTCCTTTACTTGGCTCTATCTCCCCTGATAGTACTTTTAAAAATGTTGATTTTCCAGCACCATTTGCGCCTATTATTCCATAGCAACATCCTTTGTTGAATTTTATGTTTACGTCTTCAAATAGTGTTCTTTTACCAAATCTTATGGTTACTCCTATTGCATTTAACATTTTTTATCCTCCTAATTCTTTTTTCCGTAATGTTTTCTCTTTTATTACTTTGCCATTATATATGATATTTATGTTTTTTTCAAGACCTTGTAATATTTTTTATTAAGGCTTTTTATAGAAATTTGACTAAAAAAATATTAATAAACTTTGACCTTCGAGTTCCTTTTTACATAAAAGAACAGACATTAGTGTTCGTTTTTCGAATACTAACGTCTGTCCCTAAATTTCGGATTTTAGAACCGTCCCTTTTATTTTTTATTATACTTCTTATATGCATTTTTTAGTATGAATAATAGTACTATCAATATTGTTAGTAAAACTACTATCATAACATTTTCTTCTATTCCTGTTTTGAT
>CANQRI010000096.1 GCA_947626235.1 uncultured Clostridia bacterium
TACAATAAATCCACTTATTTTATCATCTATATTTCATAATGAAATATAGATGATAAAATAAGTGGATTTATTGTATCTTTTACTTCATTCATCCAATCAAACAGATTATTCATTAAACTAGGCACTAATTTATGTGGTGGAGCTATAAATATTTCAACCTCTCCATCGTAAACAGCTTCACCATGATTTCTAAATTTCCCTGCATCTTTTTCAATTAAAAAGGTTAGTATTCCATGTATTTTCTTTAAGTCTTCTATAGAATAAGGATTCACTTTATCAATTTGCTCATAAGCTTCATAAGCATTTTTTACTTCCTGTATATCTTTTTGCTCTCCAATTACTGGTTTTCCATTTATTACATCTTCAACTTGAAATAAAGAAAGTTGATTATTTTCAATAGCAAGTGAAGAATGAATAGATTTTATTCTTGATTTTCTTCTCAATTCTGGGTATCTATTTAAACTTTCAAAATAGTTTGCTTCTCCAATTTTTTTCATAATATCAGATACATAATTTAACATTTTATCAGTTATTGTATAAGGTGGGTAATTTATTTTCATTCAAAACCTCCTATCATATACAGATACAAAAAAAACAAATTACTTAAGTAATCTGTTATAACAAAATACATTTCTAACTTAAAAAGCTCATACTTCGCAAAAGTGTCAGAACTTTTGTTAGAACTTTGCACTATTTTAAAATTAAAACACCAAGTTCTGATTTCTCGAGACACTTGGTGTTCTAATGGTGCAGATGGCCGGAATCGAACCGGCACGGGAGGTAAGTCCCGCAGGATTTTAAGTCCTGTGCGTCTGCCAGTTCCGCCACATCTGCATTTAAACTGGCTTTGCTTAAGTACAAGTATCATTATAATACCTGAATCTATAATTTGTCAATACAAAAAAGAAAAAATATTTAAAATTTTTCTTCATTGATATATACTTAAAGATACCAATCTAAATTTATCATTTTATTTCATATTTTTTAAATCTTCCTCATTAATTTCCTCCAAGCCTTCTACCGCTACTAAATTATCATTTAATAACTCTGCTATTTCATTTTTACTCAATAACCTATCATAATTGTAAATTCCATTTGTCCATTCTCTTCTAGCATCATATATTTTCTCTAAATTTTCTGCACTCCTTATATCGCATTTATACATATTATTTTCATATACCTTTGCTTCTCTCATTTTCTTTTCTCCTATCCCTTTTCAATTATATTTATGTATCTACCTCTGTTATTTTTAGTACTTTCAATTTTCATTTTTTAGCTTAACTAAACATGTGCTTTCTGGTCATTTCTAATAAATCTAATTTAGTGAAACCCATAATTTGAGTTTTAGCTCTATCCTTCTTTAGACTATTTTGTAATTGTTGTATCACTAAATTTCTACTTTCTTCTTCATTCATGTCTATATAGTCTATTACAATAATTCCACCTATATCTCTTAACCTTAATTGCCTTGCTATTTCATCGCTTGCCTCTTTATTTACCTTCAAAACAGTTTGTTCCAAATTGCCCTTACCTGTGTATTTTCCAGAATTTACATCTATTGCAGTTAAAGCTTCTGTTGCATCTATAGTAATAAAACCTCCACACTTTAGCCATATCTTCCTATTTTGCAATTTTTCTATTTGTTCTTCTAAATCATATGTTTTCAATAATTTTTCATTTTCTACAAGTTCTACTTTAATACTACTATTATCTATGCTTTTTAAATATTTTTGTACAAAATTATATATATCTTTGTCATCAACTACTACTTTTTCTAACTCATTATCAGCTAAATCTAATAATATTTTTTGTATTATTGTTTCATTTTTTTGTATAACTTTTGGAACTTGTCTATCAGGAATATTTTCACTTTGCTCCGCTATTTCTTTCCATCTTTTTAATAGATCTTCTATATCTTTTTCCAAAACTTCATTACTTTTTCCTTGTGCTGATGTTCGAATTATTAAGCCCATATCTTTTACATTAAGTGATTTTAATTTTTTCTCTGCAATATCTATTAATCTGTTTCTCTCCCCTTCGTTTTCTATTTTTTGTGATATTGTAACAAAATTATTTCCGAAAACTAGTACTGCAAATCTTCCAACTATATGAACAAACTTTGTTATTCTGGCACCTTTATTATTAGTTGCATCCTTCTTTACTTGCACCAAAATGTTATCACCTGACTTTATATAATCCCTTATGTCATACTTTTCTAGTTCTTCATTTTTATTTCCTGTAGTATTGCTAGCCTTTGGTAATATATCTTTTATATGTATAAATGTATTTTTTTCTTCTCCTATATCTACAAAAGCCGCCTGCATACCAGGTAATACATCTCTTACCTTTGCTATATATATATTTCCTTCAAGATGCTTTTCGTCTTCTTTTTCTTCATAATATTCTTGTATTTTTCCATTTTCCATTAATGTTATTATTTTTTTATCATTTTCTTTTATTATAAATAATTCTTGCATAAATTTTATCACCTTTATTTTGACTTTCATATTAATTAAATTTATTCATTGCTGAATCTATTCCATTTTTGATTATTTCTATAACCGCTTCTGATGCTTTTTTACAACCTGCATCTAATACTATTTTTTCTTCTTCTGGAATTGCACCTATAACATAATTTATCATATCACTTTTATCTTCCGGACTACCAATTCCAACTCTTAATCTAATAAAATCTTCTGAATTAACTTCTTGTACTACAGATTTCATTCCATTATGAGAACCTGCACCACCTTTTTTCCTTATTTTTATATTACCTTTTTCTACATCTATATCATCATATATTACTATTAAATTCTCTAATTCTAATTTATAAAAGTTAATAAATTGTATTATAGATTTTCCGCTCAAATTCATATATGTTTGTGGCTTTAATAATATAACTTTTTCGTTTTCTATAATTCCATCTCCATATATGCCATCAAACTTTTTTCTATTTACTTTTATATCGAATTTTTCTGCTAAATTATTAATTGTATTAAACCCCATATTATGCCTTGTGTTTGAATAATCTGACTCCGGATTTCCTAACCCCACTATCAAGTACATTTTTTGCCTCCTTGTTATAATAATTCTCTTAATTCACTTTCTGAAAATTCATATTTTTTATTACAGAAATGACAAACTATTTCTGCCTTTTTATCCTCTTCTATTATCTTGTTTAATTCTTCTTTTCCTATTGCAATTAATGCTTTGCTCATTTTTTCTTTACTGCAATTACATTTATATTGTGGTATTAAGTTACTCTTTACTACCTGTATATTTGCATCACCAGTTATGTCTTTTGCAATATCCAATAAACTCATATTTTCATCTAACATTTGGCTCATTGGCTTTGCTTCTTTTAGTCTTTCTTCTATAACAAATAGTTCATCTTCTGATGCATCTGGCATAGCTGTTACAATATAACCTCCACTTGATTTTACTCCATCTTTATTAACTAATACGCCTAATGCTACTGCCGTATTTTTTTGCTCAGATGAGAAAAAATAATTCGCAAAATCCTCTGCAATTTCTCCTGTAACAATTTTTGACATTCCCACATAAGGATCTTTTAACCCTATATCTTTTATTACATATATAAATCCCTCTTTTCCTACAGCTTTTCCAACATCAAGTTTTCCATCTTCTCTTAATGGTACATCTACTTGTGGATTTCCTACATATCCTCTAACATTTGCATTGCTGTCAGTTGCAACTACTATGTTCCCTATTGGTCCATTTCCTTTTATTTGTATTGTTATAGTGTCGTTTTCTCCTTTTAAATTTGCCCCCATAATTGCACCCATCGTGAGAGTTCTTCCTAATACTGCTGTTGCCACTGGGCTTAAATCATGTATTTGCCTTGCCTTTTCTACTAATTCTTTTGTTGATATGCAAATTATATTTATTTTTCCATTATAAGCTAAATATCTTTCTATTTTATCCAATTTTTTACCTACTTTCAAATTTTTTTAAAATTATATCATATATTTTTTTAAGTATCAACTTAATAAGAATGCATTTTTTCAAAACAGTATTGACAAAAAATATACTTAACATTATACTGTTATTATCATTTTATTAATAACATTTTATATATGAAGGGAATGATTTTTATGAATAATAAATTAGAATTAGTTGCAGATTTCTACGAGTTCACTATGGCAAATGGATATTTTGTAAAAAATATGTCTAATCAAATTGCCTATTTTGATGTATTTTTTAGAAAAATTCCTGATAATGGTGGCTATGTTATAGTAGCTGGTCTAGAACAAGTTATTGAATATATTAAAAACTTAAAATTTTCAAAAGATGATATTGAATATTTGAGAAATCAAAATAAATTTTCAGAAGATTTTTTAAAGTATTTAGAAAACTTCAAATTTACTGGTGACATTTGGGCTATTCCTGAAGGAACTGTTGTATTTCCAAATGAACCTTTACTTACAGTAAAAGCTCCTATTATAGAAGCTCAAATTTTAGAAACTATGCTTTTGCTTACAATTAATCATCAAAGTTTAATTGCAACCAAAACAAGTAGGATTGTAAATTCTTCAAAAGGCATTCCTGTTATGGAGTTTGGTGCTAGAAGAGCTCATGGAGTAGACGCTGCTGTATCTGGCGCAAGAGCTAGTATAATAGGTGGCGCAGTTGGAACTTCTTGTACCCTTTCTGCAAAAGAATTCAATGTAACTGCAAGTGGTACAATGGCACATAGTTGGATTCAAAGTTTTGATAGCGAATATGAAGCATTTAAAGCTTATGCTGAA
>CANQRI010000097.1 GCA_947626235.1 uncultured Clostridia bacterium
AGAGTTTAGATAAATGCTATTTTTTTACAAAAAAATGTTGAGGCATTTACCACCCCAACTAATATTATAGAACCTTTTTTCATAAAAATACTTTTTTTAGATGTAGTTACAATAGAAGAATATACTAATATGGATAGCTAGACTATAAGCATATTAAAGCAAGTCTTTAATTTTGTAAGACTTGCTTTAATATGCTATATAACTAGCTTATTTTCCATTAACTATATTTAGATTTTTTTTATTTTGTTCCTCTTCTTATAACTGTTTCCATAGGTTTATATGTATCGTTTGATAATAATGTTTTGCTTTCTACTACTCCTTGATATTTTAATACTTTATATGTAATACTTTTTGCTCCTTCAAATCCTTGTTGTTCTGTTATTTCAGTTCCTTTTTCTAATGTATTGTCATCAATATATGTAGTTGTATTTGGTATTGTTTCTACAATTTCATCTTCTATTACTACTTCGTATTCTTTTTCTTCCGGTATTCCATATATTGCTACTTCTACTACACCATTTCTAACTGTTGATTTTATTTTTACTGGATATTTTCTTGTGTTTTTAAATTGAAAGTCTATAGAACCATAAACAACTGTTGCATCTCTTCCTCCATTTATATATGCACATAAATATCCATGATTTGTTCTAGCAACTATTTCTAAATTTGCATATAATACTGCATTGTATAATGTTGATGATAATTGGCATATTCCTCCTCCTATGCCATTAACTAATTTTCCTCCTATGTATTGACCCGCTTCCTTATAGCCTTCTGATATTGTTCTTTCTCCTACTACTTTATTGTAAGAAAATGTTTCTCCTGGTAATATTATTGTTCCATCTATTTTTTTAGATGCAATGGCTAAATTTTCACTTCTATTTTGATCTTTTACGTCATATCTTGTTACAAATTCACCTAAACTAACTGGAAATGCCTCTCCTGCTAATGAGTCTATTGTTTTTTCTGGTACAGTTATTTTTAATGGTATTGTGTATTCTTCTTTTTTTTCTTTTATGATATCTTTTGCTTCTGCTACTGTTATTGCAAAGTCTACACCGTTTACATGTGGGTGTATTTCTACTGGTTCTTCTTTTATATATGCATTTTCAGGCTCTTTATATATTTCGTCGTGTATTTTTTCTAAATCTATTTCTTTTGGGCTTACTTCTTGTACTGGTATTTCTATTGTTTCTTTATTTTGTTTTTTTAATTCATCTTCTATTTGTTTTTTTAGTTCTTCTTTTTTGGTTGTTATTCCTTCTTGTCCTGATTTTATAATTAAGTTTGATTCTTCTATATAATAATTATTTTCTATTACAGCTCCTGGTAGTTTACCATCTATTTCTTCTATTTGTTTATCTATATTTTCTTCATTTATATTTAAATTGATTGATATATTTTTACCAAACAACATTGTGAATAATATTTCATAATTATTTTGTATTATGTTACCTTCTTTTCCGGTTTTACATGCTTCTTGTATAGCACTTTCTACTTCTATATTGTCAATAATTTCTTGTGTACTTATATTTTCTTCTAATTCTTCATATTTTAAATTTATTTCACTATTTAATAATTCCTGTTTCCAATTATTTATTTTACTTGTTACTTCTTCTTGTGATAAATTCGATACATCTATGCCTTCTATTTTTATTCCTAATATTGTTCTGTTGTTCCCCATATTTAAAATTGAAAATATAACTGAAAAAAGTATTAGCGCCATTACAACTATTATACTATTTATAAGTACTATATTTTTCTTTTTATTAACCTTTCTACTTCTTTTATTTGTCCTTCTTCTCATTATTCTTACCTTTCATTTAGTATATTTTTCTTTATATTAACACATCATATTTTTTTTTACAATATTTCTCTTTTTTTTACAATATTTTTTTATTTACTTCTAGACAAATTTTATTTTTTTATATATAATACGTTTGAATTATATAAACTGTTTGAAAGGAATGATTTTTATTATGTTAGGGGCTCTTTTAAGAAAAGCTAGAAGTGATAAGGAAATAACAAAGGCTGAAGTTGCAAGAAACACAGGCATAAATATCGGTCACTTAACACATATTGAAAAAGGTGAACGTAATCCTAGTCATAAGGCTTTAAAAAGTATTTGTAAGTGTATTGGCATTCCTTATATGCCTATATCTTATACTTATGATCGTGCTATTACTGAAGATCAAGTTAGATATAAACTTTTAAGGCATATTTCTTATGATAAAGTTCCTTGTGTTGATTCTGTTAAAGATTTTATCACTTGCCCTGCTTCTGTAAGTCAAGCTTCTTTTGCATTTAAGGTTGAAGATGATTCTATGGAACCTTTTTTAAAAAAGGATTCTTATGTTTTTATAGAACTTAATGCAAACTTAAATAATAAGGATATTGGATTATTTGTATATAATAATGAAATAATTATGAGACGTTTTGTTATTAGAAAAGATAAATTAATATTAAGACCTGATAATAAAAATTATCCTGATATAGATGTTGACGAAAATACTAATTTTACTATAATTGGTAGAATTTATAAAGGATATTAATACTAAAAAATACAAAATTTGATAAATTTTCTAAAAAAATACTTGAATATTACAATTTTTAATAATATAATATAAACACAAAAGATAAAACTTAAGGAGAGAGATAATATGGAATTAGTAAAAAATATTTTTTTTAACACTGATAAATTAGTTGAAAACTCAACTGTAAAAATATCTTATGCTGGATATTTATTTCAAAAAGGTGTAGATGAAGTTTATATTCACTATGGCTTTGGAACAGATTGGACAAATTCTGCTGAAACTAAAATGGTTAAAACAGAACTTGGTTTTCAAAGTGAAGTAAATATTCCTACAACAAATTATTTAAATTTCTGCTTTAGAGATAATAGTGGTGAATGGGATAATAATTTTGGTCAAAATTTCACTTTTCCAGTTGAAGCAGTTGAAGCAGTTGAAACAGTTGAAGTAACTACAGATGAAACACCTTTGGCTTTAGTTACTACTCCAGAAACAGGTATGCAAGTTCATAAAGGTTTAAGAAAAACTTATATTTGGAGTAAAAAGGTTAAACTTGCTATTTATAAAATTATTCATTATGTTCCAAAACTTATATCTGGAAATTATAAAAGAAAAGTAGAAGAATAAAAAATTACCCTCATTATTATAATGAGGGCTTTTTTATTTTTATTAATATTAATAAAATTGCTATATTTTTAGTTTATATATTCCATCCTCCATTTACTGATATTACTTGACCTGTTGTATAATTATCATTTATTAGCCATTTTACTGCATTTGCAATTTCTTCTGGTTCTCCTATTTTTTCTAATGGAATTTCTTTTATAATATTCTCCTTATCTTCTATAGATAATTTTTTATTCATGTCTGTGTTTATAATTCCAGGAGCTATTGAATTTACTCTTATATTTGATGGACCTACTTCTTTTGCTAGTGATTTTGTTAATCCATCCATTCCTGCTTTTGCAACACTGTAATGTACTTCACAAGAAGCACCTGTTATTCCCCATATTGATGATATATTTATTATGCAACCGTTTTTATTGTGTATCATATTCGGTAATACTTCTTGGCACATATAAAATGCTGAGTTTAAATTAGTATTTATCATAGTGTTCCAATCTTCATCTGTTATGTCTGTAAATAATTTTGTCTGTGATATTCCAGCATTATTTATTAGTACATCTATATTTTTATATTTTTTTAAAGTAAATTCTACTATTTCTTTTGCACCTTTTCTTGTTGAAACGTCTGCTTTTACTATGTCTATATTTTTTATTTCTTTTTGTATTTTTTTAGCGTTTTCTTCGGATTTATTATAGTTTAATATTACGTTATATCCTTCTTTTGAAAGCATTCTTACTATTGCTTCTCCTATTCCTTTTGCTCCTCCTGTTACTATTGCTGTTTTTGCCATGTTTTTCACCTCTTACCTATTATATTTTTTTCTGCTTGCTCTGCCATTGTTTACATTAGCTCCTTTATATGTACTAGTTAATGAATGACAATTTGGACATAATAATATCAAATTTTCTTCATTATTGTTCTTATAGTTTCCATCTATATGTTCTATTTCTAATGGTATATTATGTGTATATGGATTTACTTTTCCCCATCCACATAATGCACACTTACTATTATATTTTGTAAAAATATATCTTTTTATATATGAAGAAATTTGATATTCTCCTCTCATTCCATTTATTTTATTACATTTCCATGCTTTTATATATTCCTTATATTGGTATTCTTTTTGACATTTTAATGAACAATATTTATTTCTTTTATTTATCTCTTTTCCACAATTTGCACATCTCAAAAAAATCACCTCTTTATAAAAAACAAAGAACCAAGCAAGTTATAAAACAAGCTTAGTTCTAAGTATTGGAGCCACTTGCCCGAATCGAACGGGCGACCTACTGATTCATACTACTATAATTTTCATTACCACAAATGTGTTTGTAGTCTGGACTTTCTCTTTGCCATAGCTTTATGCTTTAGGCACACCGTATAAAGTCTCTACACTTAGATTTCTCCTAGCTCGGGATTAACTTATATTTTTTAATACTTAGTCTTCCCCGAATTAGCGGTGTCCACTTTATTTGTTTCCAAATAAAGGTGCAAAATAGTTCAAAATAGAATTTTAATTCTATCTATTCCACAAGTCAGTTGCTCTACCATCTGAGCTAAAGTGGCATTTGGTGACCCCTACGGGAATCGAACCCATGTCTCC
>CANQRI010000098.1 GCA_947626235.1 uncultured Clostridia bacterium
CTATTGCTTCCTTCTGATTATCTGATAAAAATAATTGCAAAGCTAATTGTTCATGGCCTAATCTTCCACAAGCATTGATTCTTGGAGCTAGTCCAAATGATATTGTAGTTGAATCTACTTTTTTATAACCTGATGCTTCTAGTAAAGATTTTAGCCCCACATTTTTAGTTACTTGAGCTAATTTTAACCCTAACTTCGTTATAACTCTATTTTCGTTCACTAATGGAACTATATCAGATATTGTTCCAACTGCTACTATATCTAAATATTTTAAATATTCCTTTTCATCTAAATTATACCTCATACTTATTGCTTGTATTACTTTAAATACTACGCCTACTCCAGCTAATTGATTAAATGGATATTCATTATCCTTTCTTTTTGCATCAACTACAGCCAAAGCATTTGGAAGCACTTCTCCCGGCTCATGGTGGTCTGTTACTATTGTTTGTAACCCTAATGAATTTGCATAATCTATTTCTTCTAACCCTGATATTCCACAGTCTACTGTAATCATTAAATCATATTTTTTCTCTACTATTTTATCTATAGCATCCTTATTTAAGCCATACCCTTCATCTAGTCTATTTGGAATGTATGAATCTACCTCTAAACCTCTTTCTGCTAAAAACTTTTTTAATACTGTTATACTTGTAATTCCATCAACATCATAATCTCCATATATTATTATTTTTTCTTTTTTTTCAATAGCCTCTTGTATTCTATCTATTGCCTTTTCCATATCTGGCATTAAATATGGATTATGAAAATCATTTCTTGTAGGATTCAAAAAAGTTCGTATGTCATCATCATCAACAATATTTCTATTATACAATATTGTTGCTAGTAATTTATTTATTTCATACTCATTTGATATTCTATTTACTTCTTCTTCATTTACATCATATATTTGCCATTTCTTATTCATATAAACTTTTTCCTCCTATTATAAACTATTAGGGACGGGGTTAAATAGTTTAACAATTTTGTTCTATATTGTAGAATAATAATTTGAATTTGAAAATATTTTTGTTAAACTATTTAACCCCGTCCCTAATAGTTTAACTTGTTATTCCTGCTACAATCAAGTATATAATGACTTTCAAGCAACAATTAGCAAATAATACAAACTGTGTTGCTGGTATGCCTATTTTATTTATTCTTTGGTATTCATTTGCTATTTTTTCTACATCTTCTTTAGTAATATCTGCATTTTCTTTGCTATATTCTTCCATATATTCTTTAGCAAAAAACTCTGCCTTTGTCATAGCATCCATTTCTAAAAATGAACGTACCACATAATATATAAAGCTCATTATTATAAAAATAACTGCGAAAAATAATTTATTCTTTATAACATTGAATATTGCAAGAACCGTAAATACTATAAATGATAATATATATATGTTTGAATATATAAAATTAAATATTAGTAATTTTCTGTTTTGTATAGAATGTAAGCACTCATGTGCTATTGTTTGGATTCTTGTATAGCTATTTTTTATATTTGCTATTAAAATTGTATCTGTTATTGCTATATATAAACTTGCTTCTTTATCTGTACTTTCCTTTATTTTTACTTTTGTGTTATTTAACTTTTTTAAAATAGTTTCACATATTTGCTTATTTTCTGGAAATTTTTGAGATAATTTGTCTAATTCTTCATTTTCTCCTGCTTGCTTCATTTTTTTAAAGTTTACTTCAAATACTATAAACATAATTATTACAAATATCACTATAATTCCAGCTAATATAAACAATTCCATTTTTCTTTATTTTTCCTCCGTTTTTCGACTATTTTTACTCTTTTGAAACAATTATCGATTATACTTTTTAAAATATATCATACTTATTTAGGTTTTTCAATGAATTTTAGGTTAAAATATGGTATTTTTTTACATATCAAATTACACGCCTCAAAAGGATAATTATTATAAAAATATTTCTATAAAAATATTATTATAAAATACACCCTATTTAGTAAACACTAAATAGGGCGCACTTTATTACAACACTTCTTTTACTGATTCAGCTATTATTTTATTAACATCTGCTATCATTACATTAAATTTCACTTCTAAATCGAAATAATTTTTTATATCTTTATTTTCTATAAGTATTCCATACATTTCTTGAAGTTTCTTCGTTTTTTCTTCATCTTGTTTTTCTCCTTGCATTACAAGAAGTTGAACTTCATATCTCAATTTTTCAAAATCATCAATTTTAGCTTTTAATTCAGCATCTGCACATACTTTTTCTTTTGCCTTTTTATATTCTAAATATTCATTTGAAGTTTTTATCTCTTGTGCTAACCTGTTTGCCGTATCATATACATTCATTTTAAAATCTCCTTCTTTAAACTATTAGGGACGGGGTTAAATAGTTTAACAGAATAAATTAATTATATACCAAAAGATGAATATTATATATTTTTTGTTAAACTATTTAACCCCGTCCCTAATAGTTTAATAGTTTAATTGTTTAATATTTTAAGCATATGCATGTTTTTTCTTGAAATTTAATAAATTTGTAATTTCTGCTTCCGTATTTTTTGCTTTTTTAGTTTTCTTTGCATTTTCTTGTTCAATTTGATTTCTTTGATGTTCTGCTACTGTTTTGCAGATTGCTTTTTGATATGTAAAGTGTGTATCTTGTGCTATTTTGTTCCAGTTATATTCTTCTTTAACTTTAGCTTTAGCATTTTTTGCAACTGTAGCACATAATTGGTGGTCATATAATAATGTTAGTATTGAGTCTGCTATTGAATTTGGATTTCCAGCATAGCTCTTCATTCCATTTACACCATGCTCTATTATTTCATTAAGCCCTCCAACATCTGATACTACTGTTGGTACTCCTGCAAGCATTGCTTCTAGTGCAACTATTCCAAAAGGTTCATATGTACTTGGAAATACTGCAATATCTGCACATTTATACATTTTTTGTACTTGTTTACTATTTAAATATCCTGTAAAATATACTTTATTTCCTATTCCCATATGTTCTGCTTGTGCTTTTAATTCATCAAACATTCCGCCTTTTCCAGCTATTATAAGTTTTGTATCATTATATCCATTTAATATTTTTGGCATTGCTGATATTAAATGTTGAATTCCTTTTTCATATACTAAACGTCCCATGTAAAGTATTATTTTTTCATTATCTGCTGCATATTGTCTTCTAAAATCGTAATCTCTTTCTACTCCATTAAAATTAGTTAAATTAATTCCATTTGGTATAACATTTATTTTATCAAAAGGTAATCCAAATAAACCTTGCACGTGGCTTTTCATAAAATTACTGTTTACTATTACTTCTGTAGATTCATATGTAAGCATCCATTCTGTATCGTTTATATATCTTTGTGTTTCATCATGCACACCGCCATTTCTACCAGCTTCTGTTGCATGTATTGTAGAAACTACTGGTATTCCAAAGGCATGTTTTAAAGTTTTTGCACTATTTGCAACAAGCCAGTCATGTGCATGTATAACATCAAACTTACCTTCTTGTTCAATTATTTCAGATGCTTTTGCAACCATGTTGAAATTTAATTGCATAATCCAATCTATAAAATTGTTTGGTCTTATCATGTAATTATCTACTCTATATACTTTAACTCCTTTGTCATTTTCAAAATATGGTATATCTCCATCTCTATATGTTACAACTGTTACATCATGTCCATCTTTTATAAGCCTTTTTGATAAGTCATTTACTACTCTAGCTATTCCTCCAACTATTCTTGGTGGATATTCCCATGTTAACATTAATATTTTCATAGGCTTTTTGGTTCTCCCTTCAATTTATTTTCTTTAGTTAAATATAATTTTACCTCTACGCCTTTATTGTATAAAACTTTTCGATAAAAGTAAACATTTTTCTATAAATTTTTACAAAATTTTGAAAAAGCAGAGATATTACATCTCTGCTTACTTAACACATATTACACAATACTTATTCTTGCATACACAAACGATGGCTTATATTTTTCTAATACGTAAATTTTAAAATGTTCTAATTGGCTGAATATATCAATACACTTTTGCCATACTTTGATATTTTCTTCCGTTTGCGTTTCATTTATTTCTTTAAAAGCTTCTTTTATAGGTGCATATTTCTCGTCCTTCAACTCTTTTATGTCATAATCCTTTGAAGTGTTTTTATTAAAACTAATTTTGCAATACAACTCTTTGGAATCAGAACAGCCTATAAGAACTCTCGTAACCATATCGTCATTATTAGGCTCATACATGTCAAACAACTCTAAAACTAATGGCACTATTTTTTTTGCTTTTACATCTAATAGTTCCTCTCTTCTTTGTTTTTCTTTTTTTCGAACCTCTCTCATTTCTTCAAGTTTTGCTTTCCGGTTTTGATACACCTCTTCTGCTTTTTTAATAATTTCTTCCATTTTGTGCTCCTTTCAGCTTTTATAAAATGCTTTTTATGTGTTGCAAAAAAATTATACCGCTATTATAGCATATCTTTACATAATTTTCAAGTAAACTAATAGGGACGGGGTTAAATAGTTGTATGTTTGTCAAACATATGTCACACTTTATTGATAAATATAATGTTTGAAATACCTTAAATGATTTATATGCCA
>CANQRI010000099.1 GCA_947626235.1 uncultured Clostridia bacterium
TCTGCAGAAGAATATAATTTAGCACAAGCTAAAGAAAATGCAAAAGCAGCATTAGATGCAAAATTTCCAAGAGCTGACTATACAGTATATGCAACAGAATTAGAAACAGCACTTGCTGAAGCAAAAGCAAAAATAGATAATTGTACATCTTTGAATGAAGTTTCTAATATGTTACTTGCTGAAGAAAATAGAATAAGCGCTGATGATGACGATAAAGGTGTAGTTTATAGTGATACAAAGAACGCTTTAAAATATGCAGAACAATTAGAAAATTTAGAAAATGCAATAAAATCATTTACAACTAATACTGGAATGACTGAACAAGTTATGGGAAAACCAGATGTAGAAAATTTAGAAACAGAAAAACCAGATGATTTAGTAAAAGTTACATTTAAATTACTAGCTGAACCAAAATATACTGCATCAATAGATGCAGCATTAGCAAATGCTACAAAATGGACAGAAGTAAAAGACTATATAGAAACGGCAGCAGTAGAGGTTGACGGAGAAACAACAGTACCAAGAACAAGTAGATTAAGACAAGACTTATTAAAAGCATTAAAGGAAGTACTTGTAGAATTAGCTGATGAATTTTATAATAATGGAAGTGAAGTAACAGTAGTATTTCCAAAGAAAACTTTGACAAATAGTGGTGACACAGATAGAGAAGAAAAATATTTAATAGCAACTAGTGATTACGAGGCATTTCTAGAAACAGTAGAACATGCAGGAATGAAAGAAAACAAAGAAACAAATACTTGGGAGAATTTACCATTCCCATCAGGAACAGATGAAAACATAAAAGCACTTTGTGGAAGTTATTCATCTCATGATAAAGGATTTAACAAATTAATGAATGATTCTAAAAATCAAACATTAGCTAGTATTAAAACAAAATTGTATGAAACGTTTGATAAAGCTTCAGATGAAGAAGGAACACAAGAATATTTTATAGCTCCATTAAAAAAGGCTACAAATGCGGTAAAATATGCAGATAAATACTCTGAAGAACCTTATACAAAACTTCAAAAAGTTGAATCAATAGCTAAAGCTATAACAGATGCTGACAGAGCAATAGCTTCTGCTACAACTCAGGCTCAATTAGATTCTGCAATAGAAGCTGCAAAAGCTGAAGTATTGAAACAAACAAAACTATTTATAGATAACCTTATGAAAGGACATGTAAGTAGAGTATATAAATATGCATTATCAACTACTGATTACAATGAACTAAAAGCAAAATTAGATGCTATTACTGTAGATAGTGTATCTGAAGATGGCCAAAAGAATGCATTACAACTTGTAATAGATATTTATAATGATGATACAGATGATGAAAGTGCTGTATCAAAAATGAAAGCTCAACAAGCAATAGACATAAGAAAAAATGCTACAGTAAATGTTGATGTAGAAACACTTGATGAAGTATTAAAAGAAGACAATTTATTTGATGATACAATAAAATCAGTTACTCAATTACAATCAGGAGTAAAAATAGAAGGTCCTTATACTACTATGGCTGATAATAAAATACATTATGAAATAACTGCTGGTAAATTAAATAACATTGAAAGTTATAAAGCTTTCAGTAGTGGTACAGAATATCAAAAAGGTCATTATTTAGCATTATCTTTCTCAAATCCTAATGCTTCAAAAATTACAAAAGTAGTAGTAACAACAGAGGACGGTAAAACACCATCTAAAACATTTACAGGTGAAGATGTAAAAGATAATGGAGAAGATACTAATGTATTTAATTTAGTTTGGTTATTGGATAAAGATCTAGAAACTACTCCTTATGTAGGAAGATCAGTAATTATAACATACGTAGATGCATTAAATAGTAATGCAGAAATTGAAGTAGTTTATACATTAACATCAGGAATAGAATTACTTAAATAAGATATTAGAATAGCGTATACTTAGAATAACAATTTTATAAAGGATATTATCCAATAACAAAAATCTTAGTGTTAAACACTAGGATTTTTGTTGTGCAGGAAAAAGAAAATCTCTTAAATTTCACAATTATATAAAATAATTTATGTAGAGAAAAAAATAAAACTTCTTATATTACAATAAAAATATTTTGAACAATCAAAGCTTGTACAAATTTTCAAATATATTTGATATAACTTTTTTCAAAGTACTTCAATACCTTTTCGTACGACTTTGCAATATACTTATTTATATAAAAAATAATATCTATACATACAAAAATACCAGTAAGATTACTGGTATTTTTGCAATTGGATTTTTCAATATCCTTTATAAAATTGTTATTCTAAGTATACGCTATTCTAATTTTCTATGCTTCTGGTGTAAGAACTAAATTATTTGGATCTATATGATAAATTGCAACGCTTACATGTCCAAAATCATCCATATAAGTTACTTTAACTGTTTTTTCTGTCATATCCTTTGAATCTATTCTATAAATTAATACAAAACTTGTTTCATCTTCAGGTAAATCTTTATGTGTTTTTCCATTTTGATCTGCTCCTTCTGCATATCTAGCTCCCCATGTTTTATTAGCTGTTTCTACACCAATTATTTTAGCATTAGGATTTGAGAAAGCTAAAGCTATATAATTACCTTCTTGCTCATTTGCAGCAGTTTGATTGAACCATTTCCAATCTTTTACATATTTTAAAGTTCCAGCTGTCACATTATAATTTACTACTTCTACATCTTCAAGTGTTATAGCCACACTGTCGGTACTTCTTTTATATTTAACTGTTTCTGTTAAATGATCTAAATCTTTATGTCCTTCACTAATTGTTATTCCTGATTGTAAATCAGTAACTGATTGTACAGGTCCTTCTTCGCTAAATGGCTCTGATCCAATCATTTCATCAAGTGTACTTGCATTAGTAACTAAACTCCTATCAAGTCCTTCTACCATATCAGCTTCAGATGTTGCTGATAGCATTTTTACAGCCTTTGTATTATAAACATCTATTGCAACTTGTAATGCATTTATATCTTGATTTTTAGCATCTTTACCTACAGTATCTACAGTAATAGCTTTTAATTCAGCTTTTAATGTATTGTAATCAGTAGTTAATAATGCATATTTAAATGTTTTATTAATATGTCCTTGTAAAAGTGTTTCATCTATAAATTTTACTGTTGCATTTAATATTGTAACTAATCCTTCGTTATATGCTTTATCTAATTGAGTTTGTGTAGTTGCATCTGCTAAATTTGTCTTTACAGTATTTATAGCATTTGCTATTGCAGGAGCATCACTAAATTTTGTTCCAGTGTAAGATTTACCTGCTGGTCCCATAGCATCAGCTAATTTTATTTTATTATCAGGATCATCTTCTTTAGATAATGGTTCTATAAATTTTTCTAATTGTGTTTTTAATTCTGACTTTATGTCTGATAATTTTGCTGTACTTGCTTTATCTATCATTTCATTAAATGAACCCTCAGTTTCCTTCGTACCACAAACAGTTTTTAAATCGCTAACTAGAGGATAATCTTTTTCAACAGTAACACCATCTGTTGTTGTAGTTCCTATTGCATTTACATCTTCAAGGAATTTGTTATAAGCAGTAGTTGAGATTAAATATGGTTTTTCTTCATTTTTATCAACTTTTCCATCATTATTTGCATCTATCCATACTTCTTTTTCATTTCCATTGTTATAGAATTCTTCTGCTAATTCTATTAATTCCTCTTTTACAGCTTTTATAAATGCTTTTCTAACTCTACTTCTACCAATATCTTTTCCATCTTCAGATTCTATAACATCTTCCATGTAATCAGCTATATCTGTAGCCTTTAATGGATTTTTTGATAAACACTCATCGTTTATTATTTGTGTATATTTTTCTTCTACAAGTGATTTAAATGTAACATCAACATATTTACCTGTTTCTTCATCTTTAACCTGTGACATTCCTTCAACTTTATTATTTAAACCAGAAACTTTTACAAAAGTTTCTAATAAACCTTCTAATTTTGTAATTTGTGTTTGGCAAGCTACTTCATTTTCTTCATCACTAGGAATTTCAGAATGAATTTGTGTTTTTAAACTACTTAATTTTTCTGAAACTTCACTTGGTGATTTGCAAGCTTCTATTGTAGCTTTTGCATCTTCCATAGCTTCTGCTAATTCTGGTGCATAAACTGTATATTCATCTGCTGGGAATTCTTCATCTAATGCTGTTTTTGCATTTGCTATAGCTTGAGCTAAATTATATTGATCTGCTGT
>CANQRI010000100.1 GCA_947626235.1 uncultured Clostridia bacterium
TTCCTGGTTTTTTCAATCCTACAAGTCCTAATATAAATGCAACTACTGCACAAGGAAGTGATATTGGCCAAAAACACATAAATACTAAAGATACTATACCCAAAACCATAGCTGCTATACATATTCCAGAAGCTCCTCCTGTAGCTTTAGAGTTATTTACATTTGCTTGAGGTTGTGGCTGTGGTGGTACTTGCATATTTGGTTGCTGTGGCTGTGGTGGCACTTGTGGACTTGATTGTGGTTGTTGCTGTGGTGGTTGTGGTACCTGTGAATTTGAATTAACATTTGATTGATCTCCTATTGGATTTTCTTCCATTTTAATTTCTCCCTTCTACTTTCATTTTTATATAAAATTATATTTTTTGTCATTATACAATATTTTCTATTTTTCGTCAAATTAACTCAATAATTTACAACTCATAAATTAATAGCTACTTACAATTATCTTTAAAGCTTAATCTGCATAAAAATTTTAACAACTGAAAAAATTATAAAAGCTATAGCCCAAACTATCCAAAATTTGTAAGTCGGATACATCCAAACCAATATGTTTTTCTTTCTAAATGCATTGGTAATATAAACTATATTCGCAGTTATCAAATATAGTATTGTAATAAAGAAAAATGGATGATAAAAAAAGCTTTCTTTCAAATTTCCCATTACAAAATTAGTAACACATCTTGTTGCCCCACATGTTGGACATTCTATTTTTAATACTTCTTTTATCATACATTTCGGAAACATTGTATATATTCCTGTTTTTGCAATTATAAAAATAATTAGAACTAGAAGTAAAATTCCTAGTTCTAATATTAACATTTTCTTTACCTTTGACATTATATTTCACTTTCTATTATGATTTTCATTATAATTTCTATTCTTGCTCTAATTTTTAGCAACCTATTATTTTTTGCAGTTCTTTATTTTACTAATCTTCCTTATTTTTTCTTCTATCAATTACATATGTACTTCCCTGTATCGTTTTAGCCAAATGCTTAACATTTGCTCCAGCTTCTCCTATTTCTAGTATATTATTAAATCTGTCTCTGCTTACTTCTACAACTCCTATTGATATTGCAGTTAGTGGAAATTGCTCTATTACCCCTCTTCTATTTGCAACTTCTATATAGCCTTTTTCCACATCACTATCTGAAAAATATTTTTTTATATTACTGTCAAACTCAGTTATTATATCTTGGCATAGCTTATCGTAATCTGTAGGTGAAACTATTGCTACAAAGTCATCTCCACCAATATGACCTACAAAACTACTCTCACATTCTTGTTTATGTATATTTTTCAATATAGTTTTTGCTGTAAACTTTATAACCTCATCACCTTTTAAAAAGCCATATACATCATTATACGCTTTAAAATTATCTAAATCTAAATAAATAATACCAAAATGCTTTTTACTAAGCCACCTTTTCTTCATTTCTGCTTGAATTTGTACATTTCCAGGAAGACCCGTTAAAGGACTTACCCTTCTATTAATATACAATAATTGCAATACATTTTTTATTGTATAATAAATATACTCTTCATCCATCGGCATTTTTATATAATGTAATATTCCTTGTTTTAAAATATTAATTCTATGCTCATGGTCTATTGTTGAAGATAATACTATAATAGGAGTTATGTTATTATCTTCATTTTCTTTTATTTTTTCACATATTTCTCTAGCTTTAGTCCCAATTGTATCCTCGTTAATCATTATTAATGAAGGTATGTTTTTTAATACTTCATCAATGTTTGATGTTTCTACATTTGTGAACTTATATGATGTTTCCTTTTTAAAAATATCTTTAAGCTTATTTATTATTTCTTTTTCATTATCTATTAAATATATTTCTTGTACCATAAATTTCTCCTATAATTTATACTACTATTTTTTTACATTTATCTGAATTTTTATTTTCTTTTATTATTTTTTATCTGTATCATCTTTTCCTTTTCTTTTTATTATTCGTTTCAAAGTCTCCAAATCTATCTTTTGGTTTAAAAACTTATTAATGCTTTCAGATTTCATTTTAGGAAAAGCTTTCTTTAGTCTTTTCGTTTGCTTATACATTCTTAATTTTATTTTAGTTTGTTTTAACTTTAAGTCTCTAATAACTCTTTCCATATTCTCTACTGTAGCACGAGAGTTAATATGCTTTAGCTCCTCTACCTTTTGTTTAATATTTTCGCCTAATATGTTTATTTTTTCTATTGTTGAATCTATGTTTATTACCGTCATTACACTAAATACTATATCTACTATAAATATACTATACACTAATAAGTTTATATATTTCAACATTTGGAAATCTAATAAAGCTACTTGTGTTTGTACAAATGGATGTACAAATCTTATAAATACAACTCCTAAAATTCCCCAATATATAGAATTTTTTAGACATATTCTTCCTTGAAAATTAAACTTCAAATGTGAATAATCCCAATATTTTGTTTTAAATACTTTTTCCAAAAATATACCTACAACATATTCCCATATTGTTAGAACTACAAATGATACTATAAATAGTAGAAAAGCATTGTCTTTTAAGCCTGTCAAGGTTAAAGACATTATCATTGCACCCAACCCATATATTGGGCATATAGGACCATTTAAGAAGCCACTATTTACTAATTGCCTTTCCTCTATACTTTTAGATATTGACTCTAATACCCAACCTGCAAAAGAATATAAAATTATATATGTTAAAGTATATATTATATTTGTTTCCATTTTTCTCTTCCTTTTTGCCTAATTACCTACATTAATATGTTATTTTTTGTGTAACTTCGTTGTAAACATTATCTGTATTATATGCTCTTACTGTAATTTCATTTTCACCTGTTGCTAATGGGAAACTATATGTGTATTCTGTTACTCCTAATGCCACTCCTGTATTTTCTGGATCTGTTGTATATAATAACCCATTTATTATATATTCTATTTTTTGAATATTTTGCTCATGTGTTACTGATATTTTTACATTACCGCCTTCTTTTACCATTTGTACTGTTGGCTTCGTAGAGCCTTTGTATTTTTGCTCTTTTTCTTCTACGTTTCCAGCAGTATCTACTGCCTTAACCCTTAATGTATTTTCACCTTTTATTATATCTATTCTTTCTTCTATTACCTGTTTAGAATCTTCTCTTGGTTCTAATACTGTTTCATCTTCATCATTCCAATGGAATTCCACATATGCTAATTCTGTTTCATCCCTTACTGAAATTTTTATTTTCATATCTTCTACTATTAGCTCAATTTGTGGTTTTGTTACATCTGAAGATTCTACTATTATTTCCTTTGAATAAGTTGCTTCTTTACCAAATATATCTACTACTCTTATATTTAGCATATTAGTTCCAGTTGTTGCTGAAATTACTTCTTCTATTATATTTCTTCCTCTACCTTGTAGCACTACTTCTTCTTCATCATTCCAATTATACATTATTTTATCTATTGCACTGTCATGTGTAATATTTAACGTTACAGCTGCTCCATTTTGAGTTACTTCTAAAAGAGGAATACTTGCTTGCTTTTGGGCTTCGTTACCACCTGCTTGAGAAAAAATAGCCATCCCTGCAATTACTGCTCCTAAAATTAAAATTGCCACTGCAAAAATTATTCCAACTGTTTTTAATTGTAAAGGTCCTCCTTTACTTTTATTACTTGTACCAGTAACTAGTATCTGATTCATATTATCTATTTTCCTTTCTATATATGGTTTAATCTTTTGCTCATACATTTATTTTATACTAATATGCTATTATTTAGTCTAAACTTTTACCCTTTTATACAATTTAGATTATAGCATAAGCTTTTTTTGTTGTAAAGAAATATTTTAAACTATTAGGGACGGGGTTAAATAGTTTAGTACAAAAAAATCTGAATTTAAAGGCAATTCGGAAGTTTGACAGTTGAAAACTAAAAAAATCTATGTAAGCATTAAAAATGCTTAATTTTTTTGTCAAATTTT
>CANQRI010000101.1 GCA_947626235.1 uncultured Clostridia bacterium
GTAATAAGATACCATTCATACTTGCTATAATTGAAGCAGAAAAAGGAAACAAAGGAGAGATATTTATTGATGGTAATTTAAACGATAAGTTTAGACCATATTTCAGGAAAAGTATAGATTAAGAATTTAATTCTTCTCCAAGCTAATTACAATCTAGAAAGGAGTTATAATATAGATGAATAATAAAGTTAAAATAAGCTTAGTATTAGGAATAATGTGTTTTGCTTTAACATTAGGCATTTTTATTCAAGTCAGGACGGTTGAAAGTTCAAATGTAGAAGTTAGTCAAAACTATGAAGAAAATAATTTAAGAGCAGAAGTATTAAAATATAAAGAAAGATATGAAAACAAATTTAAAGATTTAGAACAAGCTGAAAAACAATTAGAAGAAGTAAGGCAACAATCTACACAAAACAATGAAGATCTAGAAGAAAAGGAAAATCAAATAAAAGAAGCGAATAAAATAAATGGACTAACAGAAGTAAAAGGACCAGGAGTAATTATTACACTTACAGATGGAGAGTATAATAGTGAAACTACATTAAATGCTAGTTTACTTTTAGTACATGATGCAGATGTGTTAAGAGTAATAAATGAGCTAAAAAATGCAGGGGCAGAAGCAATATCTATTAATGAACAAAGAGTAGTTTCAACAACATCAATATCATGTAGAGGAAATATTATAGATATAAATGGAGAAAAAATAGGAGCGCCTTTCCAAATAAAAGCAATAGGCCTTCCTGAACAATTAGCTGGACTTTCAAGACCAGAAGGAGTTTTGGATATTTTGAAAGGTGATGGAGTAGGAGTAGATTTAAAAAAATCAAATAATATTACAATTCCAAAATATTCAGGAGTCATTAATTACAAATACATAAAATAATTTATTTGAAAGGAGAATAATATCAAACATGAAAAAAGGTAAAATTACAATGGTAATAACTGTTGGAATAGTATGTTTTATTTTAATTACAGTTATGACAATGCAATTTAAAATTGTAAATGAAACCAATATAACAGATATAGAAAATATGAGAGAAGCAGAATTAACGACAGAGCTTGCTAACTGGAAATCTAAATATGAAGAAACTAATTTAAAATATGAAGATGTACAAAATACAATTAATGAATATAAACAAACACAAACATCAACACAAGAAACAAATAATTTAGTGGATAAAGAATTAGAACAAGCAAATACAATAATGGGATTAACTGATGTAGAAGGAGAAGGAATAGTTATAACTATAAATGATTCTACAAATGAAGAAATAAGAAATATAGATTCAGATGATTTATTACTAATTGTTAACAGCTTAAAATCTGCAGGAGCAGAAGCAATATCTATAAATGATGAAAGGATTACAAATGTTTCAGACATTGTATATATAAATTATCAATTTATTAAAGTAAACGGTCAAAGGATACTTTCACCATATATTATAAAAGCTATAGGAGATCCTGCATATTTGGAAAGTTCACTTGTTGGAAATGGTGGTCATATAGATAATTTAAGAAAAATTGGTCATAATGTTTTAATTGAAAAACAAAAAGTTAAAATTGAAAAATATAAAGATGAAATAAAAACTAAATATATAGAGGAGGAGTAAAAATGGTTTTAGGAGCAATTATAATTGGTTGTTTATTAGGAGCAATACTTGGAATGAATGCACCAATGATATCTTATACATATTCAAGTTATTTAGCTATTGCAATTGTAGCAGCCTTAGATTCAGTATTTGGAGGAATTGCATCAGTAATTAAGAAAAACTTTGATTTGAAAATATTTATATCAGGATTTTTTGGAAATGCAATACTTGCAATTTTATTAACACTACTTGGTCAAAAGTTAAATGTAGATATATATTTGGCAGCGATTGTTGTATTTGTATGGAGAATGCTAAATAATATAGGGATTATTAGGAGATACTATCTTGAAAGATGGACAGAATATTTTAAGGACAGAAAAAATAAAAAAATAGTTGAAAAATAAAAATAATTATAGTAAAATAGATAATATGAATAGCGACTAAGGTCGCTATTTCATTTGCTAAACAAGATAGAAACGCTATATTACAAAAAGAAACACAATGTTACAAAGATGTTACAAAATTATTACAGAAATATAACAAATTCTATTGACTTTTTGTAGAAAATGTAATATAAATAACACTAGAAATTAAAAGTGTATTATAAAAATGGAGGAGTTAACTTTGGCAATAGGAGATATTATAGTAGGGATAGATATAGGGACAGCAAAAGTTGCAACAGTTGTAGGTGAAGTGAATAATTTTAATCAAATAGAAACTATATCAAGTACATCATATAAATGCAATGGTTTGAAAAAAGGCAAGATAATTGATGAAGAAGAAATAAGTCAAAGTATAGAGAAAACTATAAAAGATGCCGAAGAAGAAACTAACTTGAAAATTAATTCAGCATATGTGACAATTCCGGGAAAATATGTGACAATAGTACAAAACAGTATAGTAAAAGAGGCAAAGGATAAGTTTTCAGGAATATCCACAAGGGATGTACAAAATGCAATTATGCAAATAAAGGACATTGAAATACCGGAAAATCAAGAATTGATAGATATAGTTCCAGATAAAATAATGCTAGAAGATGAAACAATTGTTACTGACCCAGTGGGAAAACTAAGCTCAAGTTTTGTAATGAATGCACAAATAATATTAGCAGATAGAGAATATGTAAGACACTTGAGAAATATTTTTAGAAGAATTGGATTAGATATAGATGGAATTATTCCGACAACATTGGCAGAAAGAAATTTAATATTAGATAAGAACGAATTAAATGATAACATTATGATTTTAGATGTAGGTGCTGGAAATATTGATATAGGTGTTTTTGAAGGTTCTTCTTTCATATACACAAATTCTATACCGATTGGTGGAGATAGTATAACAAACGACATAGCACTAGTACTAAATATATCAGAAGAAGAGGCTGATAAATTAAAAAGACAATATGGACTAGCATTAAAATCTTTTATTGACAATGACAATGATATAATATTAAATACATGCAAAGATAGTAAAAAAAATAAGATAATAAAAAGCTCACAATTAATAGAAATAATAGAAGCTAGAATAGAAGAAATGTTTTCTATAATAAATAGAGACATTACTAATCAAGGAATTAAATCAAAAATAAATAATGTAGTATTAACTGGTCAAGGAATTATAAATATAAACAAAAGTGATGTAGCAGGAAAAATTAATTTAAATATTCCAGTAAAAATATCAACAGGAAGATTAATAAGTACAGTAAAACAGACTTATAGAACAAGTTATGCTTTAGTAAGATATATAGCATCAAGACCTTTTGAAAAGACAGTATCAAGTAGTATTGATACACAAAACAACGAAAGTATATTTAAAACTATACTATATAAAATAAGAGAATTTTTTTATTCTTAAAAAATTGTAAATAAAAATTTTATAAAGAAAAAGATAGGAGGAAATCTAAATGATGGATTACGAGGATAGCAACAGTATTTCAATGATGGACGGAACAGCAACTATTAAAGTAATAGGTGTAGGTGGAGCCGGAAATAATGCTGTTAACAGAATGGTTGAGGCAGGAATAAAAGGAGTAGACTTTATAGCAGTAAATACAGACAAACAAGCACTAAAAATATCAAAAGCTGGAACAAAAATTCAGATTGGGGAAAAAATAACAAGAGGATTAGGTGCAGGAGCTAACCCTGATATTGGAGCTCAATCAGCAGAAGAAAGCAAAGCTGAGATTGCTGAAGTTTTAAGAGGAGCTGATATGGTATTTGTAACATCTGGAATGGGTGGAGGAACAGGTACAGGAGCAGCACCAATAGTTGCAGCAACAGCAAAAGAAATGGGAATATTAACAATAGGCGTTGTAACAAAACCATTTACT
>CANQRI010000102.1 GCA_947626235.1 uncultured Clostridia bacterium
GATGTTTTATATATGACATATGAACACGAATTTGATGAGTTCTTCCTGTTTCTAAAGTGCATTTTACAACGGAAATAGGAAAATTATTTATCATAAGTTCTTGTAATACTTCATAATGAGTAATAGAAGGGCTTCCATTACTATCTATACATCTTTCTATAATGCTATTTTCTTTTCTTGCAATTGGAAAATTAATAGTTCCGCCTCTTGTCTACAAAATAACCTTCTACAATAGCAATATATTCTTTAAAAAATTTTTTTGAATTCATCTGTTTTATAAGCATTTCTTGAATATACTCATTTTTAGCAAAAATAACAATTCCAGAAGTATCTTTGTCAATTCTATTAACAGGTCTAATTTTCTTTTGTAACCCGATAGAATCAAAATAATATTTTATACCATTAGAAAGGCTATCCTCAAAATGCAAAATAGATGGATGTACAGCAATGCCAGCAGGTTTATTTATAACAATATAGCTATCATCTTCGTACAAAATATCTAAATTCATTTTAATTGGAATTATATTGGAATTGTCCTCTGCATAATCCAATTTAACGCAAACACAGTCTCCTATAGTAACTGTAGAATTAACGGAAGTAGGAGAGTTATTTAAAAATATGTTATTAGTATTTTTTAATTTTATTAATAATCTATGTGAAATATGAAAATATGCTGAAAGCACATCTTTCACAGTTTTATAATTTGTATCAACTTTATAATATAATTCCATAACAATTCCTTTCATAGCTATAAGTATATCATATATTAAATACAATTCACATAAAATTTTATAAAAATAAATTAAATTTAAAAAATGACTTGTACTTTAAGGAAATTCCTTATATAATATGGGTATTAAGTAAAGGGAAAGGAATGAGAAAAAGAATGTCTTTTATAGAGGAGATAAAACAAAGGGCAAAGCAGGATATAAAGACTATAGTTTTACCAGAAAGTAATGATGTAAGAGTTTTAGAAGCCGCATCAATGGCATTAAAAGAAGGTTATAGCAATATTATATTAATTGGAAAACAAGAAGAAGTTTTAAAATTGGCAAAAGAAAATAATTTTGATATATCAAAGGCAAAAATAGTAGATCCAGAAACTTCAGAAAATTTTAGTAGATATGCCAATGAATTTTATGAATTAAGAAAAGCTAAAGGAATGACGCAAGATAAAGCAAAAGAATTAATGAATGATTATACTTATTTTGGAATGATGATGGTAAAATTAGGTGAAGCAGATGGTTTAGTATCTGGAGCATGTCACTCAACAGCAAATACCTTAAGGCCAGCACTTCAAATATTAAAAACAGCACCAGGAACAAAACTTGTATCTGCATTTTTCTTAATGGTAGTGCCAGATTGTGAATATGGAGAAAATGGAACATTTATATTTTCAGATTGTGGTTTAAATGAATATCCAGATGCAGATAGTTTATCTGAAATAGCAATATCATCTAGTAAAAGTTTTGAACAATTAGTAGGAAAGCCTTCTAAAGTAGCAATGCTTTCATATTCTACATATGGAAGTGCATCATCACCACTTACAGAAAAAGTTATAGAGGCTACTAAATTATTAAAAGAAAAGGCACCAGATTTAATTGCAGATGGAGAATTGCAATTAGATGCAGCAATAATTCCAGAAGTAGGAGCAAGTAAAGCACCAGGAAGCCCAGTTGCAGGGCATGCAAATACATTAATATTCCCAGATTTAGATGCAGGCAATATAGGTTATAAATTAGTTCAAAGGTTAGGAAAGGCAGAAGCCTATGGGCCACTATGCCAGGGAATAGCAAAACCAGTAAATGATTTATCAAGAGGGTGCAGTAGTAGTGATGTTGCAGGAGTTATTGCAATTACAGCTGTTCAAGCACAAACTAAATGTTAATATAAAATATATAGGGGGGTAAAAAAATGAAAGTATTAGTAATTAATTGTGGAAGTTCTTCAGTAAAATATCAATTAATGGATATGGATAAAGAAGAAGTAATGGCAAAGGGAAATTATGAAAAAATAGGACAAAATGGTTCTTTTTTAACACATAAAGTAGGAGGAGAAAAATATAAATTTGAAAAAGATGCAAAAAATCATGATGAAGCTATTAAATTAGTATTAGAGCAATTAACAGACAAAGAGCATGGAGTTATATCTAGTTTAGATGAAATTAATGCAATAGGTCATAGAATAGTTCATGGAGGAGAAAAGTTCACAGAGTCTGTAATTATAGATGATGAAGTTATAAAAGGAATAGAAGATGCAATAAAATTTGCACCACTTCATAATCCAGCACATTTACAAGGTATTCGTGCATGTCAAAAAGAGCTTCCAGGAAAGCCAAATGTAGCAGTATTTGACACAGCATTTCATCAAACAATGCCAAAAGAGCACTATTTATACCCAATACCTTATGAATATTACGAAAAATATGGTGTTAGAAAATATGGTGCACATGGTACTTCTCATAAGTATGTAGCACATAGAATAGCAGAACTTTTAGGAAAACCAATAGAAGATTTGAAAATTATAAACTGCCATATAGGTCAAGGTGCAAGTTTATGCGCAATTCAAAATGGAAAATGTACAGATACTTCAATGGGATTAACTCCACTTGGGGGTATTGCTATGGGAAGTAGATCTGGAGATTTAGATCCATCTGTTGTAACATATATTATGGAACAAGAAAACTTAACACCACAAGAAATGAATACAATATTAAATAAAAAATCTGGATTACTTGCATTATCTGGAATTTCCGTTGATAATAGAGATTTAGAGGAAGCAATGGAAAAAGGTGACGAAAGAGCAGCATTTGCTTTAAAAGAATATCATTATATAATTGCTCAATATATAGCAAGGTATGCAGCTGCTATGAATGGTGTTGATGTTATAACATTTACAGCAGGAGTAGGAGAAAGAGGTCCTATTACTAGAGAAGATGTTTGTAGTTATTTAGGATTTATGGGAGTAGAATTAGATAAAGAATTAAATAATGTAAAAGCTGTTGAAAGAGAAATATCAACTCCAAATTCAAAAGTTAAAGTATGGATTGTTCCAACTGACGAAGAATTAATGATTGCTAGAGAAACAGTTGCATTAGCAAAATAAATACGTTAAATAAGGGACGAAGTATATGCGTCCCTTTTATACGAGTAATAATGCTAAAAAAATTTTAGTAGCATTATGTGTGCTATATAAAAGAAAGGAAAATTTATATGAAAATATTAGTATTAAATTGTGGTTCATCTTCTTTAAAATATCAATTAATAGATATGAGTAATGAAAAAGTAATGGCAAAGGGAAATTTTGAAAGAATAGGAGAACAAGAGGCTTTTTTAACCCACAAAATAAATGGGGAAAAATTTGTTATAAAAAAACCTACATTAAATCATGCAGAAGCTTTAAAAACAGTTATGGATGAACTTTTAAATAAAGAGCATCCAACAATTAGTGATTTATCTGAAATTAGTGCAG
>CANQRI010000103.1 GCA_947626235.1 uncultured Clostridia bacterium
GGCATTCTTGAGTATCCATTTTCTTTTATATTTTTTATTATATCACTTATACTTGAATCTATATTAATAAAGTCTACTTTTTGTATAGGTATCATTATTTTCTTTACGGCCACATCATTGGCATTAAGAGCATTTATTAGAATTTTCTTTTCTATATTTTCTACTACTCCCTCATCATTTGCTTCTCGTATAATCATTTTTAATTGCTTTTCTGTCATTTTTTCTTGTGGTTCTTCTTTAATTCCAAATAGTTTTGTAAATGCATTTATAGATAAATTTATTAATTTTTCAAATGGATAATTTATTTTAGTAATAATCCATAAAATATTTATTAATCTATAAGCTGTTTTTTTAGGATTATTTCGTGCTATTCTTTTTGGAATAAGTGCTCCAAATACCAATAAAACATATGACAATGCAATTGTTATACAAACTGCAGAAATTGCCATTGCTACTTCTGCTGAAAGACTCATACTTTTTAATGTCCCTGCAAACTGCTCTAATAATGTAACTGAAACAAATGCACTAGCTGTAATTTCACTTAAATTAAGGCCTACTTCTATCATTCCGAAAAATTTATTTGAGTTCTCCATTAAAATTTTTATTTTCTCAGCCTTCTTATCTTTTTTACTTAATTGTTTTATTTCCGCTCTATTTAAATATGTAAATGCTGTATCTGCAGCTGAAAAAATTGATTTCACTATTATTATTAATATTAAAATTAAAATTTCATATACTATTAGCATGACTTTTCTCCTAATTATTTTACTTAAAAAAACCTACTAATAATTAGTAGGTTCATATATTTATTTTACTTCTTTTGCTTTAACAATTAACCTTTGTTGACCATAATTTGTACAAGTAATTAATGTTAATTCTCTTGTTCCATTTGTAAGTTGGCTTGTGCATCTAACATCTGTTGGCTCTACAACATATCTATCAGTAACTGAATATTTAACTGTATTATTATTTCCATCCGTTAACTCTACTATATCACCCATTTGTATTTGATTTAATTTTCCAAACATCTTTCCACTTTTATAATTGTGACCTACTATACAATAATTTCCAATCTCATTTGGTTTTGGTCCCCAATATTTATTTAAAGCTATTTTTAATAATTCTGGTGACGTATCTGATAGCACTGCATGATTTATTCCTAACCTTGGTATGTTTAACTCTGCCTCTACTGTATATGAAACTCCATTATCACTTGTATATGTATATGTTGCTGGTGCTTCTTGTTGAGGTTCTTCTGTAATTTCTGGTATTTCTATAGGTTCTGGTTCTTCCGCTTCCATTGCCACAATTATAACATCATCTGCTACATCTCTTACTGTTGTATCTATTTCTTCTGCAACATCTGCCACTGTTTCTTGAGCTTTAAAACTTTGTAGTATTTCATCTCCTATTTCTACTCCAGCTGTTCTATCATATTCAGCATATACATAGTAAGAAAATAATAAGCATACTAAAAACACAGAGATAAAAAACTCTATTCTATATAGTTTTTTCTTTCTGCGTAATTCTGGTGTTACATATAATTTTTGCGTTATCAAAATTTGATTCATATTATTTTTATTCCTTCCTTAATATGAAATATTCTCCTAATTCACACAATACAATTATATCACATACCCCTTTTAAATTTCAACTGTTTTTCTATATTCATTATAATTTTTTTATTTACTTTTTTATATATTTTTTATTTACTTTTTTATGCATTTTCTATAATTTTTATTTAATTTTCTTTATGCATTCATTTGAAATTTTAGCAAAATCTTCTAAACTTAAATTTTCTCCCCTTATTTTTTCATCTATTCCCAACTTTGATAGTATTTGTTTAAAAGTATCCTTTTCAATAAAATTGCTATTAGTTACGCCATTTATCAATGTTTTTCTTCTTTGCATAAACGAAACTTTTATTAATTTAAAGAAATTTTCCAAATTTTCTACTTTTACTGGTGGTTCTTTTCTAATTAATAATTTTATAACTTCAGATTCTACTTCAGGGGCTGGTATAAAGCTACTATTTGGTACTACCATAATTTCTTCTGGAATACAATAATAGTTAACTGTATATGTAATGGCTCCACTTAGATTCGTACCAGGCTCTGCTGTTAGCCTTTTTGCAACTTCTTTTTGAACCATTACAGTTATACTTTCTACATCTAGCCTATCTTCTATTAATTTCATTATGATTGGTGTTGTAATATAATAAGGTAAATTTGCAACTATTTTTGTATTCTTTTTATTTTTTTGAATTAGACTTTTTAAATCTACTTTTAATACGTCTTCATTTATAAGTTCAAAGTTTTTGTATAAAGCAAATCTTTCTTGTAATATTGCTACCATTTTTCTATCTAATTCTATTGCTATTACTTTTCCTGCTTTTTCTAACATTCTACTTGTTAAAGTTCCTAAACCTGGACCTATTTCTATTATTAAATCATCTTCTGAAATATTTGCAGTTTCTACTATTTTATTTACTACATCATCATCTATTAAAAAATTTTGACCTAAACTTTTATTGGCTAATATATTGTATTTATCCATTAAAAATTTAGTTTCTTTATATGCATTTTCCAATACTTTTCATTCCTTATTTTTATATTTACCTAATGTTTAAATTTTGTGTCTTACTTGCATTTCATTATATATATTTTTTCTACTAGTGTCAAATTATCTGTTTGATATGATTTAACTTTTTTAATTTTAAGTCTATTTCTATTGCATCAAACCTAATATTTAAAGTAATTTTATTAATATATAAGTAATATTTTGCACTATTTACAATATGTTTTAATTTATAGGTATTTATTGCCTCTAAACCTCTTCCATACTTTTTTCCGCTTCTTGCTTTCACTTCAATAAATACTATTTCTTTTGTTTTATTGTCCTTTGCAATTATATCTATCTCTCCTTGCTTACAATTAAAATTTCTTTCTAATATTTCGTAATTATTTTTCTGTAAATAATTATAGGCTATATTCTCTCCGAAATTTCCAATTTGCTTTTTATTCATTGTTTATCACATACTTATTCCCTGGTAATTTTTTCACATAGCCTCTTATTTCTAAATCCACTAAACTATAGTTAATAATTTGAATTTGCTTTTTAGTCATTCTTGCTATGTAATTAATATCTATTGGCCTATCTCCTATAACATTATATACTTGTTGCAAATTATCTTCTAATTCTACTTGCCTTTTGTTTCTATATTTTTGTATTTGATTTCTATCCACTTGAACCTTATTTTTTATTTCACCATTTTTATTTTTTAATTCTTCAATTATTTCATCTGCATCATATACAAG
>CANQRI010000104.1 GCA_947626235.1 uncultured Clostridia bacterium
CACATTTCCAGGCCCTACACCCAATGCTGGCTTACCGCAAGAATATGCTGATTTCACCATTCCTGTACCACCGGTTGCTAATATTAAATTTACATCTGGATGATTCATAAGCATTGTTGTTGCTAAAATTGATGGTTCTTCAATCCATAAAATACAATTTTCTGGAGCACCTGCTTTTACAGCTGCATCTCTTAAAATTGTTGCTGCCCTTACACTACACCTTTGTGCTGAAGGATGAAAACCAAATACTATAACATTTCTAGTTTTAGCTGAAATTATTGACTTAAACATAGTTGTAGATGTTGGGTTCGTAACTGGCGTCACACCTGCAATAATTCCAACTGGCTCTGCTATTTCTGCATAACCTTCTTCTTCATTTGTATTTATAACTCCAACTGTTTTATCATGCTTTATACTATGATAAATATATTCCGTTGCAAACATATTTTTAGTAACTTTATCTTCATAAATTCCTCTTCCAGTTTCTTCTACTGCAAGTTTTGCAAGTTCCATGTGATGTTCTAGCCCTGCCATTGCCATTTGCTTTACTATATTATTTACTTGTTCTTGATCTAATTTTAAATATTCCTGTGATGCTACCTTTGCCTTTGCAATTAAAGAATCTATCATTTCTTTTACCTTTTGTTTTTCTTCTTCACTATACTCTGCCATATTTCCTCCTTGTTTATTCTATCATTTGTATTATTTCCATTTTTTACTATTATTATATATATTCAATAAAAAAAGTCAATAATTAACATGGAAAAACAGCACTAAATAATTAGTACTGTTTCACTTAAACTTTCATTTTTTCTTATTCCTACTCTTTCGTTTAACCGTTTTAAAGAAAACTACTGAAAAACTGCCATATTCTAATTCTTGAATTACTTCCGGAAAACGTGTACATTTTGTGGAATCAAGTATTCTAATGTATTCAGTCAAAAAATCTGTTAAATTTGCAAACTCATTTTTCTTATATACTTTTACAAAATACTTTGTTCCTACTATTTCTCTGCCAAAAGATATTTCTATACTTCCGCTTTTTAATTTTTCTATTTGCACAATTTTCCGATTTCTACACATGGCAAGTTCTTTACTTAAGTACTTCTCCTTGTTAGGTATTCCTCTAGGAGAATGAATCATTAAATTCAGCATATTTCCTCCTTATACAATAGGTAGGCTCAAAATATTAAGCCTATACATACAATATTTTGTCTAACAAATTATAACACCCATTCTTTTTTAATGCTAGTATTTTATTAAAAATTTTATAATAAAATGTTTTAATTAAACTATTTAACCCTGACCCTAATAGTTTAATTAAAATTTTAATTTTTTACTTTATTTTCGACGAATTATGTAGTATAATAGCATTCGTAACATTGTTAATATATATTGCACTACAAAATTTAAAAGAAAGGATGATTTAAATGTCTTACGATTTTACAAAAGTTGAGAAGAAATGGCAAAACAAATGGTACACAGAAGGTACATTTAATGCTAAAATTGACCACTCAAAGGAGAAATGGTATGGTTTAATTGAATTCCCATATCCATCTGGTCAAGGACTCCATGTTGGTCACCCAAGAAGTTACACAGCATTAGATATTATTGCAAGAAAGAAAAGAATGGAAGGGTTAAATGTCTTATACCCTATTGGTTTTGATGCATTTGGTCTGCCAGCAGAAAATTATGCAATAAAAAATCATGTTCATCCTAAAATTACAACAGAAAAAAATATAGCTCATTTTACAGAGCAATTAAAAGCATTGGGATTTTCATTTGATTGGTCTAGAGTAGTTGATACAACAGACCCAAATTATTATAAATGGACACAATGGATTTTCATTCAATTATTTAAACACGGTTTAGCTTATAAAACAACTATGCCTATTAACTTCTGTACAGGTTGTAAAGTAGGTTTAGCAAACGAAGAAGTTGTAAATGGTGTTTGTGAAAGATGTGGAAGTCCAGTAGTTCAAAAAGAAAAAAGTCAATGGATGCTTAAAATAACAGAATATGCTCAAAGATTAATTGACGATTTAGATGATGTAGATTACTTAGAAAAAATTAAAATTCAACAAAAAAATTGGATTGGTAGAAGCGAAGGCGCTGAAGTTACATTTAAAATAGCAGATTCTGATGAAAAATTAGTAGTCTACACAACAAGACCAGATACCCTATTTGGTGCTACATATATGGTTGTTGCACCAGAACATCCATTAATGAAAAATCTAGAAAATAAAATTACAAATATGGATGAAATAAAGGAATATCAAAAACAAGCAAGTTTAAAGTCTGACTTTGAAAGAGCAGAACTTAATAAAGAAAAAACTGGTGTTGAAATAAAAGGAATTAAAGCTATAAATCCTTTAACTGGAACAGAAATTCCTGTATGGGTTTCAGACTATGTTTTAATTACATATGGAACTGGTGCAATTATGGCTGTTCCTGCACATGATGATAGAGACTGGGAATTTGCTAAAAAGTTTAACTTGCCTTTAATTCAAGTTATTGAATCTAATTCATCAGACGTAGAATGTGATATTGAAAAAGAAGCATTTACTGATGTTGAAACCGGTAAATTAATAAATTCAGGATTTCTAACAGGTCTATCTGTTGAAGAAGCTAAAAAGAAAGTTATAGAATACTTAGAAGAAAATAAAATTGGAACTAAAAAAGTAAATTATAAGTTACGCGATTGGGTATTTTCAAGACAACGTTATTGGGGAGAACCAATTCCAATGGTATACTGCGAAGAATGTGGTTGGGTTCCTATTCCAGAAGAACAATTACCTCTTCTTCTACCAGAAATTAAGGATTATGAACCAGGAGAAAATGGTGAATCTCCACTTGCAAAACATACTGAATGGATTAATACTACTTGCCCACACTGTGGTAAGCCTGCAAAAAGAGAAACAGATACAATGCCTCAATGGGCTGGTTCATCTTGGTATTTCTTAAGATACATGGACCCTCACAACAATGATGCTTTAGCTTCAAAAGAAGCCTTAGAATATTGGGGACCTGTAGATTGGTATAATGGTGGTATGGAACACACTACCCTTCACCTACTTTATTCAAGATTTTGGCACAAGTTTTTATATGATATTGGAGTTGTTCCTACTAAAGAACCTTATAAAAAACGTACTTCACATGGTATGATTTTAGGTTCATATGGTGAGAAAATGTCTAAATCTAAAGGAAATGTTATAAATCCAGATGATATTATTAATGAAT
>CANQRI010000105.1 GCA_947626235.1 uncultured Clostridia bacterium
GTCTTAGGTATAGTATCTTTAGTACTTTTATGTTTTTGGCCAATATCACTTCCTTGTGCAGTAGTTGCATTTATATTAGGACTTGTAGGATTGAAAAAACCAGGAAGAGGAATGGCAATAGCAGGTGTAGTAACAGGTATAATAACATTCGTAATTATGATAATATTTTTTATTCTTATTGTTGTAGGGGTATTTACAGCATTAGATCTTGGAGTTAACAGTTCATTATCAAATTATATGGATAATTATTATAGCAGTAGTTTTTATAATTATTATTAATACTTAATATTGAAATAAAACTAAAAAAGAATTGCAAATATTAAAATTTGTAATTCTTTTTTTATTTTATTGATAGAATAAAAATAAAATGATAAAATATAGCCAATATAAAGAAGGAAGGAAATTATATATGGACTTAACTTTAGATATAGAAGATTATAAATTAAACATACGAGCAGCAGCCGTTATTATACACAATAATAAGATATTAGTTCATAAAAATGTAAGAAAAGATCATTGTGCTTTACCAGGTGGCAGAATAGCAATAGGAGAAAATTCGGAAGAAACAATAAAAAGGGAAATCAAAGAAGAAATTGGAAAAGAAACGGAAATAATAGGATATATAGGTACAATTGAAAACTTCTTTGAAATGAATCAAAAAAAATATTATGAAATTCTATTTATACACAGGGTAGAATTTATAAATGAAGAAGACAAAAAAATAGATTATACTATTCACAATATAGAGGGAAAAGAATACTTAGAATACGAGTGGTTAGATGTAGACAAAATAAAAGAATATAATATTTTGCCAAAATGTTTAAAAGATATATTGAAATCACAAAACTTTCCAGTACATATAATTAATAATGATTAAAATAAAAAACAATTAATAAAAATATAAAACTCTCATATAAATATATAAAATATTTATATGGGAGTTTTTAGTTTGAAAAAGCTCCATATAACAAGCCAGAAAGGATTGAAATTTTGTATGGTCATATTGAATAAAAAAAGATTATTAATAGTATTAAGTGCTATTTTAATTTCAATGGGTATATTTAGCATTAATGCAGAAAAGGCTGAAGAAACAATACAAACTGTTGCACTACCTGTAAGTAATAAAGTAATTGTTATAGATGCACGGCCATGGTGTACCAGATGAGGGGGCACAAAGCAGTAATGGAACAACAGAAGCACAAACAAACTTGAAAATTGCTTTAAAAGTACAAAATTTATTAGAGCAAAGTGGAGCAACAGTAATATTAACAAGAAGTGACGAAAATGCAATATATGATATAGATAGCAAAACATTAAAAGAAAAGAAAGTATCAGATATAAAAAATAGAGTAAAAATAGGCAATGAATCTAGTGCAGATATATTTGTAAGTATACATTTAAATAAAATACCAGAATCACAATACTGGGGCTGGCAATGTTTTTATAAAGAGGAAAATGACAGAAGCAAATTTTTGGCACAAACGATACAACAAAACTTAAATGAAGCAATACAAAAAGAAAATAAAAGGGTGGCAATGAAGATAGATAATATTTATATAATTAAGCATGTAGAAATCCCAACAAGTATTGTAGAGTGTGGATTTTTATCAAATCCTGAGGAAGAAAAATTGCTATTAGAGGATGAATACCAAAATAAGATTGCATGGGGAGTTTATAACGGTATTATAGATTATTTTTATGAAGTTGATTAGGGTTTGGGGACGGAGAAAAAAATCCGGAAATCGGGGACGGAGGAAAAAATCTGGATTTTTTCCTCCGTCCCCGATTTCCGGATTTTTTTCTCCGTCCCCCTAGCTCCGATTTCTTGACAAAATAGCATATAAAGAGTAAAATATAACTGTAAAAATATAGTAAGGGGAGGTATATATGCTCAAAAATAATAACAGACCAAATAATAGAATTGTATTTGAAAAATTAGTTTCAAAAACAAAAATATATCTAGTAATAATAGCAGTGTTATTAATAGTTTTGTGTGTATATGAAGTAAACTTTATAATACCATCAATATTAATATTTATATTAACTTTGATGTATGCATATTGGACAAATAATAAAAGAAGGCAAGAGCTTTCAGAACATATAAAAGATTTAACATTAACAGTAGATACTGCAGCAAAAGGAACTTTAATTAATTCACCTTTTCCACTTGTAATAATAGAAACAGATGGAAATATAATATGGAAAAGTTCTAAATTTATACAAGAATTTGCAAATATAGATATAAATAATTATTTAGAAGAAATAATAAAAGAATTAAAATTAGAAATAGAAAATGGTAGTGAAGAAAATAAAAAAGAGCTAGAAGAGCTTATAAAAATGCATGTTCAAATAGGCGAAAAGACTTATGAAATTTTAGGTGAGTTTGTAAAATCAAAGGATAAGTCTAAAGATAAGTCAAAAGATAAATCAAAGCAAAATGAATATATGACAACTTTATATTTCATAGATGAAACTAAAAAAATCGAATTAGAACAAGAATATGTGAATTCTCAAATATGTGTTGGAATAGTAATGATAGATAACTATGAAGAAATAGTTCAGAGAATTTCAGATCAAGCAAGGCCAGTAGTACAAGCTAAAGTTGAAAAGGCTTTATACGATTGGGCAAATGAATATAAAGGGTTAATTATAAAATCCGATAGAGATACCTTTGTTTTAATAATTGAAAAACAATATTTAGAGTTGTTGCAAGAAAATAAATTTAATATATTAGATAGCATAAAGGAAATATCAATACCTGGCAAGCTTCAATCAACGTTAAGTATCGCTATTTCAGATGAAGGAAATTCAAATTATGAAAAATATAAATCTGCACAGTCTGCTATAGATATTGCATTAGGTCGTGGTTGAGATCAAGCAGTAATAAGGGAAAATGGAAAATATACATTCTTTGGTGGAAGAACTCAAGAAGTTGAAAAAAGAACAAAAGTTAAAGCAAGAATAGTATCTAGTGCTTTACAAGAATTAATGCAAGAAGCAGAAAATGTAGTAATAATGGGGCACACTAACAGTGACATAGATGCAATGGGTTCTGCATTTGGTATATATAGAATGGCCAAGACAGTAGGAAAAGATGCATGTATAGTAAATAGTGTGTCAAGTTTAAGTTTGCAAAATTTTATACAAACAGTGGAACAAGAAGAAGAATATCAAAATGTTTTAGTAACTAAAAGTGAAGCAATAGAAAAAGTAAATGAAAATACATTATTGGTTGTGGT
>CANQRI010000106.1 GCA_947626235.1 uncultured Clostridia bacterium
AACAGCAGGTGCTAGTTCATATCATAAAGGAGTAGATATAGGCGCACCAGAAGGGTCGTATTTTATAGCAATAGCAGATGGAACAATAACATACGTTGGCTTTTTAGGTGGAGGAGGTTATACCATAACTCTTACATTAGAGAATAATTTAAAAATAACTTATTGCCATGTATCTCCACAATTTATAGTAGAAGAAAATCAAAAAGTAAAAATGGGAGATGTAATAGGTAGAGTTGGACCGAAATATGTATATGGAGTAAAAGGAAATAACTATACAGATGAAAATGGTAAACCTACAAATGGTGCAACTACTGGTCCACACTTACATCTTGGCGTAAGAAATGAAGATAATAATTATATAAATCCATTAGAGTTATTTTCAAATATTGTATAGAAAGTATAAAAAAGAAAAGAGATGATAAAAATAGAGAGACAAATATTACATGTAGATGTTAATAATGCGTTTTTATCTTGGACAGCGGTCGAAAGATTAAAAAATGGTGAAACATTGGATATAAGAACAATACCCGCAATAATAGGAGGAGATGAATCCAAAAGAAAGGGTGTTGTTTTGGCTAAAAGCAATATTGCAAAACAGTTTGGAATACAAACAGGAGAGCCAATATATTTTGCAAGAAAAAAATGTCCCAATATACAAGTATTTAGTAGCAATCACGCAATGTACAGAAAATATTCAGATGCATTATATAATATACTTTGTGAATATACAGATAGAATAGAAAGATTTTCAATAGATGAATGTTTTATGGATTTAACACTATTTCTTCCCAAAAACAAAAAATTAATAGATGTAGCTTATGAAATAAAAGATAGGGTAAAAAATGAATTAGGTTTTACAGTAAATGTTGGAGTTGCAAATAATAAATTACTAGCAAAAATGGCTTCAGATTTTCAAAAACCAGATAAAGTACATACTTTGTATAAAGAAGAAATAGAAACTAAAATGTGGTGTTTGCCAATATCTGACTTGTTCATGGTGGGAAAGAAAAGTATTCCTAAATTGCAAAGAATGCAAATAAAAACGATTGGCGATTTGGCAAGAAAAGATGAAAGAGAACTAATAAAAAACTTTGGAAAATTTGGAAGAGTAATATGGGAATATGCAAATGGTATAGATAATTCAGAGGTTGTATATATAGAAGAAAAACCAAAGGGAATAGGCAACTCTGTGACATTACCATATGACTATTCAAATGTAGAAGAAATAGAAACTGTACTTTTATCATTAGTAGAGCAAGTTTCGTATAGATTAAGAAAAGAAAATATGCTTGCAAAAACGGTAAATGTTCAAATAAAAACAAATGAATTTAAAGTATATTCGCATCAAAAAAAATTAGACACACCAACATCTAGCACAAAAATAATATACATGGAAGCAAAAAAATTGTTGGAGGAATTATATAAATCGGTGCCTATAAGGTTAATAGGGGTAAGAGTAGATAATTTATGTGAGAAGGACGAATTACAAATTTCATTATTTGATAATAAACAAGAAGAAAAACAAAATAAAATAGATAATGTACTAGATAATTTAAAAGAAAAATATGGATATAACTTTATAAAAAGGGCAAGAGATGTTGAACATAAAAATAATAGCTAGACAAACCCTAACACATATTTTTAGCTTGGTCATATAATATACTAATAGCAGTTATTTGCTATTAGGGAGGTGTTTATTATGTATTATCAAGATGAAAATAATGGATGCTGTCAAAATCAAAATTATCCATGTGAAAACAATTATCCAAATGAAAAAATGTATTGTGAATGTAAAATAAAAACTAGAAAGCAAAGAAAATGTTGTATAGATGTAGTAATATTTATATTATCTGTTTTATTTGCATTAACTTTAGGATTAATAATTGGCTCAATACCAGCAGTAGCAACAGTATTATTTGCAGCACTTGCAGCTTTAATAGTATTAGCAGTAGTATTTTTAATAGGAATTATAGTTAGAATTATAGAATTAGTTTGCTCTAAAAAATGTAATAGATAATAAATTTGGTGTGCTTAAATGTAAGCACATCATACATAACAAAAAAGAGCAATATAACATCTTGAAAATTGTAAATAAATGGTATATAATGAGCAAAAAAGTAAAGGAGTCGTTTAAATGACTGTAATTATTGATGGAAAAGAATTAGCAAAGAAAATAAGGGGACAAGTTGCAGAAGATGTAGAAAAGCTAAAAAATAGAGGGGTAAATCCAAAACTAGCTGTAATAATGGTGGGAGAGGATCCAGCTTCAAAAGTATATGTAAAAAACAAAAGTAAGGCTTGCAATGAAGTAGGTATAGAGTTTGAAGAATTTTTATTAGACAAAACAACAGAAAAAAAAGAGCTAATAGAGCTAATAGAAAAGCTAAATAGAAGGCAAGACATACATGGAATATTATTGCAAAGCCCTATTCCAGAGCATTTGGACATATACGATGCATTTGCAACAATAGATTATAGAAAAGATGTTGATGGATTCCATCCAATAAATATAGGAAGGTTAACTTTAAACAGGCAGACGTTCATTTCATGTACACCACATGGAATTTTAAAAATGCTACAAGAGTATAACATAAATTTAAAAGGTGCAAATGTTGTAATATTAGGTAGAAGCAATATAGTAGGCAAGCCTCTTGCACAAGTATTATTAAATAATGATGCTACAATAACAATTTGCCATTCAAAAACTAAAAATATAGACAAAATAACAAAGAATGCAGACATTTTAATATCTGCAATAGGAAAAGCAAAATTTGTTACAAAAGATATGGTAAAACAAGGGGCAGTTGTTATAGATGTTGGAATTAATAGAGGAAAAGATGGTAAATTAGTTGGTGATGTTGATTTCGCAAATGTAAGCAAAAAAGCATCTTACATAACGCCAGTTCCAGGGGG
>CANQRI010000107.1 GCA_947626235.1 uncultured Clostridia bacterium
CATCAAACAGTGCTATCAAATGTTGAATTGGCCTTAACAATAGGAGGAATTTCAAAAAAAGAAAGAAAACAAAGAGCAATAAAAGCATTAGATGAAGTAGGTTTAAAAGATCATCTATATAAGAAGCCTAATCAATTATCTGGAGGTCAAATGCAAAGGGTAGCAATAGCAAGAGCATTGGTTAATAATCCAGATATAATTTTGGCAGATGAACCAACAGGAGCTTTAGATACAAAAACAAGTGTGCAAGTAATGGAAATATTAAAGAAAATATCTAAAAATAAGCTAATTGTAATGGTAACGCACAACCCAGATTTAGCAAAACAATACTCAACTAGAATAATTAAAATTTTAGATGGTACAATTACTGAAGATTCAAATCCTATACCTAATGATGAAAAAACTTATATTGAAAATGATAAATCTTCTATTGGTAGAACATCTATGAAATTTTGGACAGCATTTAGATTAAGCTTAAATAACTTATTAACTAAAAAGGGTAGAACTGTTTTAGTAGCTTTTGCAGGTTCAATAGGTATAATTCGGAATTGCATTAGTTTTAGCTGTATCTAATGGATTTCAAGGGTATGTTGATAGTATTCAAGAAGATACATTAACATCATACCCTCTTACAGTAATGCAAGAAACTACAGACATAACAGGAGTCTTGCTTTCAATGACCTCAGAAGATAATAAAGAACATGAACCAGGAACAGTTGAAGAAGAACAATACATTTCTACGATGTTATCTACTTTAAGTACAAATGATTTGAGGAGTTTTAAAAATTATTTAGATAAAAATAGTAATGAAATAAAAGATAATATATCTTCAATAGAGTATTCATATAGTGTAGAACCAAATATTTATACAAAAGATAATACTGGTAAAATAGCTAAAGTAAATCCAAGTAATTTATTTAATTCTTCATATAGTTCTACTTTTATGCGTTCTTTTACTTCACCATATTCTCAAATGATTAATGATAAAGATGCTATAAATAATTCATATGATATATTGGCTGGTCGTTTACCAGAAAAATATAATGAAATGATGATTGTTTTATCAGAACCAAATACTATTTCAGATTTATTAATTTATTCATTGGGATTTAGAGATCCTGAAGAATTATCTAGTATTGTTTCTAAAATTATGAATGGTGAAAAGGTTGATATAAATAATGAACCGCTTACACTTTCATATGAAGATTTAATGAACAAAGAACTTAAATTAATAATGCCAGCTAACACGTATAAATATAATGATAAATACAGTGTATATGAAGATATGACAGAGGACGAAACATATTTAGAAGACCTTTATAATAATGCAATTAACTTAAAAATAGTTGGTATAGTTTCTCCAAAAGAAGGAGTATCTTCTATGATATTAACTCCTGGAGTTTCATATACAAGCGATTTAATTGATTATATAATTAATTATTCTGAATCTACAGATATTGTAAAAAAGCAACTTGACAATTCAGAAATAGATGTATTTTCAGGTTCAAGGTTTGATGATAAAAATAATAAATTTGATTTAAATTTCGAAGATTTAGTTAGTATTGACAGTGAAAAATTACAAAGTGCGTTTAATGTAAAAATAGATCAAGCACAATTACAAAAGCAAACCCAAAATTATATGACTGAAATAGTTAATTCTGTAACTACAGATATTTCACCTGCCAAAAAATCATTTTCAGATAATTTAAATACTTTAGCAAATGGAATGTTTAATAGTATTGATGGAAAATTTTCTATAGGAGATATAGATACCATTGTAGAAAAATATTTAAGTGGAAATGAAGCATCTCAAATATTAAATTCACTTGAAAAGAACTATGTAATTCCTAGTAGCACATTTAAAACTACTTATTCTGGATTATTAAAAAGCTTATTACAAATATATATAAATGCATATAGTGCCATGTCACAATTTATGCCACAAAATCCAGATTATTCAAATTCACAAGCAGGAGGAGTTACAAATGAAACTGTGGGTGAGCAAAATCAAGCAATGGATAAGCAAAATCAGATTATAGATAGTAAAACTCAAGGTAATAGTTTCGCAGATATGTTTAATCAATTAGCAGGTGGAACTACTAATACTCAAACACCAGATATTCCAAGTAGTGGTTCAGATTCACCTCAAGAACTTACTGCAGTTGTTGATAAAAATATAGTGTCTACAGTTATACAGTCTTTTACAGGAAGTACTGCAATTGAAGAAACTGAAAATACAATGGCAAGAGTAATGACAGAAGCTGTTATGAAAAAAACTATATTAACAAAGGTAGGAGAGCTTACAAGCAATTTAACAAATAGTTTTGCTTCAGCTTTTAATGTAGATCAAGAGAAAATATCAAGTGCATTTCAATTAAAAATGACTGAAGAAGAAATAACAAGAATAGTAACTGCAATGATGTCTGGCACAGAAACAACTGCTAAAACAAACTTAATATCTCTTGGCTATCAAGATAAAGAAGAACCAACATATATATCTTTCTACTTTAATAGTTTTGATGGAAAAGAAAATTTTATGGATTATATAGATTCATATAATCAAAAGATGGAAGAACAGGGTGAAGAAGATAAGGTTATTAACTACACAGATACTACTGGAATACTTATGGGTTCAGTAAAAACTATAGTAAATGCTGTTACTTATGTATTAATTGCATTTATATCAATTTCACTAGTGGTATCATCAATTATGATAGGAATTATTACTTATATTTCTGTATATGAAAGAACAAAAGAAATAGGAATATTAAGAGCTATTGGTGCTTCTAAGCATAATATATC
>CANQRI010000108.1 GCA_947626235.1 uncultured Clostridia bacterium
ATTTTTTACAAGCTATAATTTGCTGGTCCCCACAAAATGTTACTAAATAAATAATATCTTAATGTTTTGCACATAATTTTAATATATTTCCATTAAACTATTTAACCCCGTCCCTAATAGTTTAGTTGATTTTTTAAAAAAATTATGTTAAACTATTTGTATAAAAATTAAATTAGGAGGATTACTATATGGATCGGGATTTAAATAAACCTCAATTATATGGTGTCGAATTACATTCAGAAGATTGCTACGACTCTGGATATTTAAGATTTATAGAAAATGATAACGGTAGTTGTTCTATTGATGGCATACTTACTGAAAGCTATTTTCGGTTTGATTATGGAATGTTTGAAGATGGTATTAACCTAATAATATTAACTATTTTAGAATCTCAAGATCAGTGTAAGTATTATGCTTTAGTGAATTTAGACGCTAATAATCCTGTATTAGAGTGCGGCGTTTACTACACTGGTATTTCTATTGATGACGAAAATGATATTATTTATTTTTCATTGCTCAATTCTATTGAAAACATTCCTTTAGCAGATGCCATTATTTCAGCCATTGATGTAGCTCAAAAAGCAATGACCTCATCCTAAATTAGGATGAGGCCTTTGCTTTTTTATTTTTCTATTTTATTTGTGTTTCTTTCAAAAACTCAACTAAAGCATTATTTTTTATTATATTTAGTTGTTTACTCCATGTGTTACCATTGCTGTTGCTGTAGTTATTCTGTCAAATGAATATCCATTAGCTTTTGCATAATCTATAATTCTTGGCAATGCTTGTAATGTTTTTGTATTTCCTGAAAAATCATGCATTAGTACAACATTTGCTCTTTTTTTGCTTAAGCCATTTACTACATTATTATAAACCCCATCACTTGTGCTTACTCCTCCAGAATCTCCTGAACCAACATTCCAGTCAAAATATCTATAACCTTTTGCAACCATAAATTTTGTAAGCCTTGACATTATTCCTGGATTATATTTACTTACAGTATTTGAGCTTCCTCCTGGAAATCTTGTTAAAGTGGTATCTACTCCTGTAGAGGCTTTAATTTTTTCTCTTAATTTTGTTACATTTTCTAAATATATTTCTTCTGATTTATATATTTGTGAGTAGTCATGTGAATATCCATGTATTCCTATGCTATGACCCTCGTTTACTATTCTTTTTACTAAATATTCTGTAGCATCACTATAATTTAATATAAAGAATGTGGCTTTTACATTTTTTTCTTTTAATACATCTAATATTTTAGGAGTTATACTTGTACTAGGACCATCATCAAATGTTAAATAAATCACTCCTGGAATTGATACTCCTCCAGTATCTGTTTTTTCTACAACTACTACTGATAAAGTTGCTTCTCCAACATTTCCTAAATTATCTGTTGCTTTATAATGTACTTGATAAGTGCCCTTTTTACTTGTATCTACACTACCTTCTATTACTATAGTTGATGACACATCTCCATTAACTTCATCTACTGCTGTTGCCCCTTTTTCTTCATATTTTTCACCTACATACATTACCAATGTTGAACTATCTCTATTAATTTTTACTTCTGGTGGTATATCATCTACAATATTTACTATTCTATCTACTGCTGTTTCATTTCCAGATGAATCTTTTACAGTATATGTCATTTTAAATTGACTATTGTTTAAATCAGTTTTTACTGATGTTACATTACTTGTTATATCTCCATCATAATTATCTGTTGCAGTGTATCCAGGTTCTGCAAATTCCGTTGCTCTATATGATTGATTAACTTCATTGCCACCCTCTAATTTTATTTCTGGTTTTTCTGAATCTACTACACTAATTTCTATTTCTTCCTCTATGTTACTGTTTAAATATGGCATACTGTATTTTACTTTATATGTACCAATTTTTGATAAGTCTACATCTCCAACTATTTTACATTCGTCTTTTATATCTTTTCCATGGTACATTACATCTGGGTTTGCAAACTTTCCATCAGTTTGAAAAGCTACAGTATATTCATTTCCATTAACAATTTTGGGTACTTCAAAAACATATTGAGCTCCTATTCCTAAAACTGCTAAAACTAATATAGCTATTGTAACCATAAAAAATGTTTTTTTCTTTCTTCTAGTTAATGCCATTACAAAAAATAAAATTACAATAAATAGTACTACACTTGCTATTTCTATCCAATAAATTTTTGACATTTTTCTTCCCCCTATTTTCCATATTTATATTATAGCACTACATCTAATTTTAGCAAGATTTTTTGTAGAAATATGTCAAAAAACAGAAAAATTTGTACAATTAAATTTGAATTTTTTACTTAAATAACAAAAAACAAAATAATTAATTTATACTCCATGCAAAAAGAACTCCATAAAAATGAAGTTCTTCAATAAATTCTTATTTATAATTATTCTGCTGATTCAGCTGCTGGTTCTTCAGCTTCTGGAGCTTCATAAGCTTCTAATATAGCTTTTTGAATTTTCTCCCTTGTTTCAGCATTGATTGGATGAGCTATATCCTTGAATTCTCCGTTTGGAGTTTTTCTGCTTGGCATAGCAATAAATAATCCATTTTGGCTTTCGATAACTTTA
>CANQRI010000109.1 GCA_947626235.1 uncultured Clostridia bacterium
AAATACATTCAAGGTTTCCCTGAATATGGACCAGAAAGAATGGGAGCACCAATTACAGCATATAACCGTATAAGTACATCACCTATAAGGCTACACAGCAATATTTATGAGCCTGATTATGTAGTTGTTGTAGATGACACATTACTTGAATCTGTTGATGTTACAGCTGGCTTAAAAGAAAGTGGTGCAATTATTATTAATACAACAAGAGATGCAGATTATTTAAAAAGTGTACTAAAAGGTTACAAAGGCGCTGTTTACACAATAGATGCAAGAAAAATTTCTGTAGATGCTTTAGGAAAGTATTTTCCTAATACACCAATGCTTGCAGCCATAGTAAAAGTATCTAATATAATGTCTGATGAAGAATTTTTAGAAGATATGAAAGGTTCTTTTAAACACAAATTTGCTAAAAAACCTGAAGTTATTGAAGGAAATATGAAAGCTATTGAAACTGCTTTAAAGGAAGTTAAGAAAATTTAGCTTAATACTTTAGCATTAAGCTTTCAAACATGAATATCTAAATAATTTATTCAATTTTCAAAAAATAATAAGCAATTATTTGCTTAAAGTGAAAGGATGATAATTAATATGTCAGAAGTTAAAATAAATAAAGATACACCTGCAAGCCAAATGACACCTGGTGGCGACATATATGATGCTGGTAATGCAGTAAATTTTAAAACTGGTGATTGGAGAAGTGTTAAACCTATATTTTTATCTGATAAGTGCAAACAATGTGGACTTTGCTTCCCTGTTTGCCCAGATAATGCTATTCCAGTTAAAGAAGATTTAAAAAGAACAGATTTTAATTATGACTATTGCAAAGGTTGTGGCGTATGTGCAAAGGTATGCCCTTTCGGTGCAATAGCAATGGAAGAAGAGGGGGTAAAATAAATGGGAATTAGAGAACGTTTAAGTGGTAATGAAGCTTCAGCTATTGCGATGAAACAAATAAATCCAGATGTTGTAGCTGCATTCCCTATCACACCTTCAACAGAAATACCTCAATATTTCTCTACTTTTGTAAGTAATGGAGATGTTGATACTGAATTCGTTGCTGTTGAAAGTGAACATAGTGCTATGAGCGCTTGTATTGGTGCTGAAGCAGCTGGCGGAAGAGCTATGACTGCAACTTCAGCAAATGGTTTATCTTTAATGTGGGAAATGATATATGTTGCTTCTTCATTAAGATTACCTATTGTTATGTCTTTAGTAAACCGTGCAGTTTCTGGACCTTTAAATATACACAATGACCATTCAGATGCAATGGGTATTCGTGATAGTGGTTGGATTATGCTATTTTCTGAAAATAATCAAGAGGCATATGACAACCTAATAATGGCTCATAGAATTGCAGAACATAAAGATGTAAGACTTCCTCTTGCAGTATGTCAAGACGGATTTATTACATCTCATTCTATTGAAAATATAGAATTAATTGAAGATGATAAAGTTAAAGAATTTGTTGGCACATATAAACCCGAACATTATTTATTAAATAGAAAAGAACCTATTGCCATAGGTCCATTAGATTTACAATCATATTTGTTTGAACATAAATATCAACAAGCAGAAGCTATGAGAGCTGCTAAAAAAGTTATAGCTGACGTTTCCGCTGATTTTGAAAAATTAACAGGAAGAAAATATTCTTTCTTTGAAGAATACAGATTAGATGACGCTGAAATTGCAATAGTTTGTATGAACTCAACTGCAGGAACTACAAAAGTTGTAGTTGATGAATTAAGAGAGCAAGGAATTAAAGCAGGTCTTTTAAAAGTAAGAGTATTTAGACCTTTCCCAGCAGAAGAAATTGCAAAAGCACTATCTCATGTAAAAGCAGTTGCTGTTTTGGATAAATCTGATTCTTTAAATGCAGCTGGTGGAGCATTATTCGAAGATGTTACATCTGGAATGTATGTAAATAACGTTCATGTACCTACTGTTAATTACGTATACGGCATTGGTGGTAGAGATACAACTGCAAAAGATATTCACGGAGTTTATAGTGATTTACAAGAGATTGTTAAATCAGGAAAAGCAGATAATCCATACAGATACTTTGGATTAAGAAAATAATTTAACTAAAAAAGAATGACCTGAATATTATGAAAAATTTATTTTAAAACATTGACTCAAATATTATGGAAAACAGATTTAAAAATCATTAATTTAAATATTATATGAAACGCAAATTTTAAATAATATTAACTTGAAAGGAGATAATATAAAATGGCATATAATTTAAAAGAAATCGTTGCAAAAAAGCCTGCTAGATTTACTGCAGGACACAGAATGTGTGCTGGTTGTGGTGCTCCACCAGTAGCTAGAATGATTATGAGAGCATTAAAAGAAGAAGATCATGCTGTAGTTGCTAATGCAACTGGTTGTATGGAAGTTTCTACATTTATTTATCCATATTCAGCATGGACAGATTCATATATTCACACAGCTTTTGAATGTGCTAGCGCTACTTGTTCTGGTGCAGAAGCTGCTTACAAAGCTATGAAAAGACAAGGAAAATTACCTGAAGATGAACACACAAAATTCATCGCATTTGGTGGAGATGGTGGAACTTATGATATAGGAATTCAAAGCTTATCAGGAGCAATGGAAAGAGGTCATGATATGGTATATGTATGCTATGATAATGGAGCATATATGAATACAGGAATACAACGTTCTTCTGCTA
>CANQRI010000110.1 GCA_947626235.1 uncultured Clostridia bacterium
TAAAAAACTAAATTTTTAGGGCTAATGTTTAAAAAATTTTGGGACATTTTCAAATTTCATTGACATAATTTGAGTGTGTTTTCTATTAATTTTTTAGTATTAAAATTGTTACTTAACAAATTTTTTATGTATTTTTTCTTACGGCATTAATACTTCTATAATGATACCTCATCTTCGTCTTTTTTATTTTCTATATCTTCCATGTTAATTTTTGGTGCTTCTACATCTTGTTTTATATGTGTATTTTTTGCCATTTCTTTAACACTAGTTTGTTCTTCTTTATATTGTTCCATTACTTGTTCCATCTTTTCCATCGTTTCTTTATCTGCTTCTTGCTCTTTAAGGAAGTTTTGTCTTTTATCTTCTTGTGAATTTTGAGGCTCCTCAAGTCTTTCTGGCTCTTTTCCTTTACCTAATAATTTTACATTTTTTATTTTGCTAACCATTTTTTCTATCCAATTCTCTTTAATTCCTTCAGCTGTTACACCATATATTTCTTTTTCATTTTTTGCAAATTTATTCATTAATTTGAAGTCTTTTTTGTCCATTGTTGAATCTTTTAAATTATAATATACATCAAATGGCATTCCGGTGTATTTAGTTGTTAATGCATCAAAATATTCTTCATAATCTGTTCCTGTTCCATAAAGATCTATTGCTGTTACTATAGCTGGATTTATATTTCTCATTAATGCCCATTCTTTTAAAATTCCTTTGCCTGCATTTTTACAATAGTCTGCTACTATTTTTCTTAATCCAATTCTATTATATAATGCTTTTTTGTTTTCTATTACTTCTTTAATTGAAATTTCTTTATTCATTTTTTCGTCTGGGAAAGCTATTTTTAGTTTGCCTTCTTTTGCATTTATTTCTATACTATTAAATGCATCTAATTCGTGTCCTTCTTCACTTAAAATGTCTTTCTTTGATTCTTCTTGCTCTGATTTAGTTGACTCTGCTTTTTCTTCTGGTTTATTTGTTTCTTGATTTGTTTCTACTACTTTTGATTGCCATGCCTTATCCATTGAAGCGCTTCCACGCATAGGCTTTTGACCCTCTATATTGTTTAGTATAACGCCTGCTTGAGCCTGGCTTACTTCTTTTCTTTCTTTGTTTTCTTCGCTTAATTTTTCTGATTCTTTGTTTTCTTCACTTGATTTTTCAGGCTCTTTGTTTTCTTGACTTGTTTTTTCAGGTTCTTTATTGTCTCCGTTTGATTTTTCTGGTTCTGAATTTTCTTGACTTTTTTCCTCATTTTGTTTTACTTCTTTATTTGCCTCGCTATTTCCTTCTGCAACTTCAGGAGCTTCTTGTGCTTGTTCAGCTTGTTCTTTTTCAAATTCTTTTGATTCTGCTTTTACTCTTTCTACATCTTCATCACTTATTTGTACTTCAGCTAGCTCGTTTCCCATATTTAATTCTACGGCATATTTATTAAGTTTTGTTTCGTTTTCATCTAATTTTGCCATTATTTCAAAGTGTTCTTTTTGTATGGCATTCATTGAATCTTTTACTTTTTCAATTGTACTTTCAGCAACTGATTCTGCCATTTTTAAACCTTCTATATCGTTTTCTTCTTGTGATGAATATCTGCTTCTCATTTTATTTAATTTTTCTTGGATTTCGTTTTGTTTTTGCATTGTTTCTACAAGTGCTTCTTGATATTTTTTTTCTGATTCTTTTCTTATTACTAATTGAATTTTCTTTGCTTCTATTATCGCGTTTTTAGTCATTCCGTCAAATTCCTCTTTTTTTTGTTCTAAGTCTTCAACTTCTTTTTTCATATCATCTACGCTTACTGGTCGTGTTTCGTCATGCATTTCAAGTTTTTTTGCATTTATTTTTTCTGCCCTTTCATTTGATATTTTCATTGATTCATCAATTTTTTTTGCTAAATTTTCAAAATATTCATACATTTTTAAATTTTCTTCCATATATAAACCCCCTTTATGGTTAATACCACATCCATCTTTTATTTTACCATAATATTACTTTTTTTGCAACACTTTATGTAAATTTCGATAAATATTTTACTTTTTTGTACTCAATTTACTTGCATTATAGTCAATTATTTATATTACTGTACCATAAATATAGTATTTTGACAATATTTGACAAAAAAAGTAATACAAATTTAATATACCTGTATTACTTTTGTAATATATTAACATCTTTATTTTATTGCTAATTTATTTTTTTATTGTTCTTTTTAGTTCTTCTAATGCTCTGTCTGCTAGTTTGCCATATTTTACTTTTTTATCATTTATTTTTTCTTCTAGGCTTGGTAATATTCCAAAGTTTGCATTCATTGGTTGAAAGTTTTCGTTTTCAGTTGATATATATGATGCTAGTGCTCCTATCATGGTTTCTTTTGGAAAAATTATTTTTTCTCTGCCTTTTATTTTATTTATTGCATTTAATGCACACACCATACCTGAACTGATGGATTCTACATATCCTTCCACTCCTGAAATCTGACCTGCAAAATATACATTTGTATTTGTTTTTAAATTATACGTTTCGTCTAATAATAGTGGTGAATTTATAAATGTGTTTCTGTGCATTACACCGTATTTTACAAAAGTTGCTTCTTGCAAGCCTGGTATCATGCTAAATACTCTTTTTTGTTCGCCAAATTTTAAGTTCGTTTGGAAGCCTACCATATTGAATAAACTTCCTTCACTATTGTCTTGCCTTAATTGCACTAATGCATATGGTCTTTTTCCTGTTCGTGGGTCTGTAAAACCTACTGGCTTTAATGGTCCATATCTTAATGTGTCTATACCTCTTTTTGCCATTATTTCTATCGGCATACAGCCTTCAAATATTTCTTTTTTTTCGAATTCATGTAATTCTACTATTTCTGCATTTACTAGCTCTTGCCAAAATACTTCATATTCTTCTTTATTCATTGGAAGATTTATATAGCTTCTTTTTTGGTTGTCTTTTCCATAAAGCGTTTCTATTCTCTTTTTCCAGTCTTCTATTTCTTCGTCTTTTTTTCTTTCTTGTTCATACCTATCTCCCCAAAAGGCTATATTCATGTTTATACTATCCTTTTGAATTATTGGCGCTGCTGCATCATAAAAAGCTAGTTTATCTTCTCCTGTTAATTTTTGTATTTGTTTTGACAATTCATCTGATGTAAGTGGTCCTGTTGCTATTATTACAATTCCTTCTTGCACCATTTTTTCTATATCTGTTACTTCTTCTCGTATTATTTCTATATTGTCTATTTTTTCTAGCTCTTGTGTTACTCTTTCTGAAAATTTTTCTCTATCTACTGCTAATGCTTGACCTGCTGGCACACTGACTTCGTCTGCTATTTTTATTAGCAAACTATCTAACATACGCAATTCTTCTTTTAATAACCCACATGCATTTGTGTGTAGGTTTGATTTGAATGAATTACTACATACTATTTCTGCTAGGTTTTGGTTTGAGTGGGCTGGCGAAAATTTTGTGGGCTTCATTTCGTATAATTTTACTTTTATTCCTGCTTTTGCTATTTGATAGGCTGATTCTGCCCCGGCTAGACCTGCACCTATTATGGTTATATATTCTTTCATTGTTTTCCTTTCTGCAGTTAAACTAACAGGGACGGGGTTAAATAGTTTAGCATGCTAAACTATTTAACCCCGTCCCTGTTAGTTTAACTGCTTAACTGCTCAACTGTTTAACTGAATAGCTCCATCACATCTTCTTTTGAAAGCTTATTTATAAATGTTTCGTTTGTAGATAACATATTATCTATAAGCTTTGCCTTTTTTTGCTGTAGTTCATATATTTTTTCTTCGATGGAGTTTTTTGTAATTAATTTATATACTTGTACATTTCTTTTTTGTCCTATTCTATATGTTCTATCTGTTGCTTGATTTTCTGCAGATAAATTCCACCATGGGTCGTAGTGTATTACTACGTCTGCTCCTATTAGGTTTAAACCTGTTCCTCCTGCTTTTAGTGAGATTAAGAATACCTTTATTTCTTCGTTTGTGTTAAATTCTTCTACTAAATTTATTCTTTCTCCTACCTTTGTTTGCCCGGTTAGTTTAAAATATTTTATTCCTTGATTTTTTAGCTGTTTTTCTATTATTTCAAACATTGTTGTATAGCCTGAAAATAGTAATACTTTGTGGCCTGAATCTATTGCATCTTTTAATACTTGCATACATTGATTTAGTTTACTGCTTTCCCCGTTATAGTTTTCTATGAATAATGCTGGATGGCAACATATTTGTCTTAACCTCATAAGTAGAGCTAATATTTTTATTTGACTTTTTTCGAAACCGTTGCTGCTTATTTCTTGTTTTACTTCTCGTTTTGCGTTTTGCATATATGATAAATATATTTTTTGTTGTTCGTCTTGCATTTCGTTGTTTAATATTGTTATTGTTTTGTCTGGAAGTTCTGTTAATACTTCTTGTTTTACTCTTCTTAATATAAATGGTTCTATTAGCATTTTTAGCTTTTTCATTGCTTTTTCGTCTTCGTCTTTTACTATTGGAGTTTCGTACATTTCCTTGAATTTTCTATATCCAAATAAGTAACCAGACATGGTGAAGTCGAATATTGACCATAGCTCTGATAATGAGTTTTCTATTGGAGTTCCTGTTAAGGCAAATTTGGTTTCCCCTACTAATTTTTTTATGGCCTTTGAGTTTTGTGTGTTATTGTTTTTTATGTATTGGGCTTCGTCTGCAATAATGTATTTGAATTCTAGCTCTTCATATTGTTCTATATCTCTTTTTAGTAAGTCATATGATGTGATTATTACGTTGTATTTCTTTGCGGTTTTGATTTTTTTGTTTCTATCTTCTAATGTTCCTGTTATTACGCATGTGGTTAGTTTTGGAGCAAATTTTTCGATTTCATTTTGCCAGTTTAGGCATAATGAACTTGGACATACTACGATACTTGGTTTTGGATTTGGAGTATTTTCTATATATGATAATATTACGCTTATTAATTGTATTGTTTTTCCTAATCCCATGTCGTCTGCTAAAATTCCACCCATTTTGTATTCATCTAATATTTTTAGCCATTTATAGCCTGTTTTTTGATATTCTCTTAATTCTGCTTTTAGTGTGTTTGGAAGTTTTATTTCTTCTTCTACATTTTGTATGTTACTTACCATATTTTTATATTCTGTGTTTTTTGCTATGTTTGTTGTTTTTAAGTTTTGAAGAAGTCTATCTAAATACATGCTTCTAAATATTGGTAGTTTTATACTTCCTTTTTCTATTTCTTTGTAGTCTACATCTAAACCTTTTGTAACACTGTCTATGAATTCTATTGTTTCGTTTTCTTCTAATGATAGAAAACTTCCATTTTTTAGCCTGTGATATTTTTTCTTTAACCTGTATTTTTCCATTATGTCTTTTAGTTCGCTTGGATCAAAGTCTAAATTTGAAAAGTCTATTTGTAATAAGTTGTTTTCTATTCTGACGCCTAACGTACCTATTTGTGGCTGTGTTATTTCTTTTTGTTTGAAGTTTTCTGTTGCTAATACTTCAAATTTTTGCATGTATGTTTCTATTTCTGTTGATAAGAAATTATAAATTGCTTCTTCACTAACTAATATTAACCTTGCGTGTGAGACGTCTAACATGAATCCACTTCGTCTAAACATTTCTAATGTTTCATCTTCTTGTACTATGTTTCTTGCAATTTTTACTTCTTGCTCTAATAATGGGTTAAATTCCACATCTCCGTATACAAATTGGATATCAGCTGTTATATGGTTGTTTGCGTCATAGTCCAAATATAGCTTTACAAATAATTCTTTTGGAATATATTTTTCTATTTCGTCTTGGTTTAAGTCGTCTACTTTTAAATTTTCTTTTATTTTTGGAAGTACCAATGAGAATAACTGTGGTAGGTCTTGCTTTTTTAATAAAATTTCTGATGTGAAGTTGTTTCTAAATATTTGTAGTAATTTTAATGTCGTTTCTTCAAAGTTTTTGTCGCATTTGTATAGAATGTTGTCTTTTAAGAAATATGTATATTTTTTCCCTTCTATTACTTCATAATCGTATATATCTATGTTTGCGACTATTTTATATTCGTTTTTTCCTTCTTCTTCAATTTTGAATTCTATGTTGGGAGTTGTGTCTAAAAATAATACTTTCGTTTCTGAATATTCTCTTTGCATTAATATTTCTTGATTTTTTAAAATTTCAAATAGCTCGTCCATTCCACTATTTGATATGGTTATGTAGTCGTCGTTAATGTTGGTTCCGTAATATCCGTAACTATTGCTGGCTTCGTTTGCGTACTTTATTATTTCTGCATATTTTAATATATAATTTAATAATGGTATACTTTCTTCTGTAAAGGCTTCTTCTTCATGTACAAATTGTAGTTTTGCCCCATATTTGTAGTTTTCTTTGTTTAACATTCTGGTATAGAATTCTGGTAGTTTTTTTAGTTTGTATAGTTGATTTACCCCTATTTTGAATTCTATTTTTATGTTTTTGTTGAATGTGCTGTATATTAATTTTGGCTCTATTTTTACTGAATGTGGTAGTACTTGCGTTTTTCTTTCTTCTGTTTTTTCATAACTTGGATTGTAAAATGCATTTATAACTTGCTTGAATGTTCTGTATTTTTCTTCTCTTTTATCATAACTTTTATACATGCTCATGTCATTTTCCTTTGCTTTGTTTTGCCCTGCAAAGATTCTTACATATTGATTGTTGCTGGAAAATTCCATCATTGTTGCAAGTATGTGCTTGCATGCTCCGTAGTGTTCGTGATAGTCTTGACATTCACATGTTAAGTCTTGTATTTCATTGTGCTCTACTTTTATAAATACATTATAATTTCCATTATTTCCTCTGACTTTTGAACGTACTTCAAAGTTTTGTGAATTATCATATATTACTTTTGTTATGTCTATTCTTTTTTGCAATACGTATTCTGATGCTCTTTGTTTTCTTGCTTGCCCTGCACTGTTATATAAATCTTCTAAAAGTTCTTGAGTTACTACCATTATTATTTCATTCCTTGCTTGCTATATTTAGGTTTTTGTAAGGGTTTGCCTATAAACCTTTTTAATGTGTACTTTTAGAGTTATTTTTGTTAGTTTGTTATTATATAATATTTTGCGTTAAATTACAAGTATAGTATTGTAAAATATTTTTCTATTTATGAAAGATTTTTGCCAATGTTTTTAATAAAATGCCATAATTAAATTTTTTTCCATTTTTTGCCGATTTGAATTTAATTTTGATTTAACATTCTTTTTGTTTACATATTTTTTATTTATATATTTTTATGATGCTTGCATATTTTTTAATATTTAAGGAAAAATAAGCATATATAATAAAATGGAAGTGTAATGCTGACATATAATAAATTTGTGCTTTTAGTCAAAAGCAAGAAAGGATTGGTTTTTATTATGAAAGTTATAGATACTATTGCTCTTATATTAATAATTATTGGAGCTATAAATTGGGGACTTATTGGATTTTTCAATTTTAATTTAGTCTCTGCTATTTTTGGAGAAATGTCTATAGTAAGTAGAGTTATTTATGCTTTAGTTGGCGTTTCTGGATTATGGGGAATTAAATTATTATTTGATAGGGATTAATTGATTATTATACTTTTTAATCATTAAGCAAAAAAATAAAGCATTTGTCAAAACCGGCAAATGCTTTATTTTAGTTGGTTGCGGGGGTAAGACTCGAACTTACGACCTTTGGGTTATGAGCCCAACGAGCTGCCAACTGCTCCACCCCGCGATATATAGTAATTTTAATTATACATCTCAAAGTGTACTGTTGTCAATATTATATTCGCATTTTTACAAAATATTCCTAAAAATATAAAAATTTTATAGAAAAGCCGAATGTTATATAAATAACATTCGGCATATTAAGTACTTATACATAAGCACTTTAGTTTTGACATACTAGCAAATAAAGCAAATTTGCAAATTGCGATACATACATAATACCGGATACACAATAATCTTTAATAAGTGTACATACGATGTTATCATATATCGGCATTTCTTTTATTTGCTCTAAAGAAAGAGCATTGGTTACATTTCCTGTTTTTAGAGCAACCTCTAAAGCACAGTCGAAAGCAATAGTTGCTTTTAATTTGTTGGATAAACTAATCCTTTTGGTGTGAGAATCCTTAACTTTAACAGCAAGATCGCTTAAAAGGCTGTACATCAAACATGAAGCAATTAAAAACTCATCTGGTTCTACAAAAGTTGATTGCTCTTTAATATCATCCAGAATTTGTGCAAAAGTAATTAAATAATTATGCTTATGAACAGTAGCTCTCATAATAGGGCGACCAGGCTCATTTATCTCGTATAAAAGATTCTTAACATCAGTCTCGATAATAGAATCTACAACGAAGAGAAATAAGTTGTACTGATCTTCTAAATCTGAAAGTTTAGCTTTCCGCTCAACATAAAAATCTATTGATGCCAATTCCCTGTACTTGATAAAGCAAAAAACAGCAACCAACGAAATTAAAACCAAGATAACAAAAAAGATCATTACATTAATTGTAGTATGTGTTGATTTGCAAAATTTTGCACAACTTCCTACAAAAGCTAAAAAGCAAAAAACTAATCCTACTAAATACTTGTTTTTAGTTGCCATAATATGTCCTCCTGAAAAATTATTTTTGTACGTTTTGCAAAATATGTCAAAACAGAATAAATTTGTAACACAAGTATTATATCACATATTATGTAAAATGTAAACTGGTGTTTATTAATTTGCTATTCTAACTCTTTTTCGGTAGTATTTCCTTTATAATATTTGAAGATTTCTTCTTCGCCTTGTTTTGCTTCTTCTTCTACAATGTATTGTATTTCGTCTCCGTTTGCTTCATATTTTTGTAAATCTGTAAATATATGTGTCCATCCATTTTCTTCGTTTAGCTCAAAACTACTTACTGGTGTTCCTTCTATATCGTTTGCTTTCTTTATTTTTACTATTATTCCTGTTGGTTTTTCATAATTGTTATTTTTGTGTTCCCATGTTTTAGTTACTTTTACATTTTTGATGAATTTCTTTTGTGTTTCGTATATTGCTTCTTTTTCACTTTCTTTGTCTTCTTCGATTAATTTTATTTTTCCTTTTACTTTATTTCTAATTGGCTCTTGATTTATTTCTACATCTGCAAATACTAGTGTTACTTCTTTGTTTACTAATATATTTCTTGTTTCTTCATCTTCTTGTGAGTTTATTCCAGTCATTGTTTGAGTCCATGTTATTGTTTTAGCATTACTATCATATTTTCCTCCGTCTAGCATTTTTTCTATCCAGTTTTCTTCTGAAGTATCTATTTCTTTTTGATTTGCTATTTCTTGCATTTTTTGTTCGTCTAGCTTATATGGTAATTCATCTATAATTGTAATTTCTGCGTCTCCTTCATAATAGTCTATTGTTGCTGTGTATTGTATTGTATATACTATTTCTTCATCTTTTGACATTATTATTTGCGTTCCGCTTTTGGTTATGCTGTCTTCTATTGATGGATTATATGAATAATAATAATTTACATATGTTGGCTCTTTTTTCATTATTCCACTACTATTTTCCGGTTCTTTATATAGTTTATATCCAGCATGTACATCGTTTAATTCTTTTGTTATATATATATCGTCTATTGCTCCTCTTATTTCTATTGTTTCGGCTTCTTCACCTTTTGATGTAAGTACTTTTTGTTTTGTATATGGGTCTTGAGCTTTTTGATCGTAAATATAGTGATTTACTATTACTTTTGCTGGTATTTTTTCAAATTCTACTACTATTTCTTTGTTTTCTTTTATGTTTTGTATAGTGTTTAATGTTATTTTTCCGTCTTCACTTATTGTGTATTCACTATCTTCATTTTGTATATTTATGCCGTCTTCGTCTTTTTGTAAAATTTCTCTTTCATTTATTTTTATACTTTTTGCTTGATAGTTTTCTTCTGGAGTTATTTCTATTGGGTTTGTAGAGTTTTCATCATATTTCACTGTTTCATATGGGGTTGCTCCTTCTCCTAAAATATTTCCTCCTCTTACACTTACTTCTATTTCTTGTGTACTTCCATCTGCTCTTATTTCATCAGTAGTTTCCATATGTGGTTCTACTCTTGTTGTTATTTCAAATGTTTTTATTCTATATTCATATGTTACTTCTACTTGTGGATATGCGTACTGTCCTGTTGCATTTGAAGGTGTTCCAACTAGTTCATATTTTTGGTCTAAATATTTTCCTTGTGTATCTTCCTCTTGATTACCTTTTTCTTTTAATGCTTCGGTTTGATATGATTGTCCTTCTTTTCCATATGTTATTTTGTCTGTTGCACTTTCTCCTCCTTCTAGCGGTACGTTTGTTTTTGTTCCTTCTATATAATGATGTTCTATTAATGGTATTGGCTTGTATGTGTAATAATATGTTACTTCTTCTACATCTTTTCCATCTTGTCCATACTCCCCTTGCCAATTTATTGGTATTTCTTCTTCTCCATTTTCATCTTTTACTAATTCGTATTTTGTTAAATTTGCCTTTGGTGCTGTTTTGTATTGCTCCCCTTCTTCTCCATAATATATTTCATCTTCTGCTACTTGTACTGGACTTTCTTCTGGTATAGTTTCATCTTTTAAATAGTGGTGTACTATTAATTTTTTCTTTAATTGGTTTTCTATTGTCTCTACATTTTCTTCTCCTTCCATCATTTGAACAGTAGTATCTTTTAATAATTGATATCCTTCTGGTGCTTCTATTTCTGTTATACTGTACATGTTTGTAGGCGTTGTAGGTAAGTTTGCAATTATTTTTCCTTGCTCATCTGTTGTTGCTTCTATTTTATATAAATCATCTTTATTTACTGCAATTTCTACACTATTTATTATGAATTCGTCATTGCCTTCATTTATACTTTTGTCTTTACGATATATAAAATGTAGATAATATTCTTGTTCTCCTGATATAACTTGAGTATATCTTTTATTTTCTTTTTCTTCACTAATTTCCCTTATTACTGATGTTCCAGTATATTTATCTCTTGGAATATCCTCTGTATTTGTTATAGTTATAAAACCATAGTCTTTATCACTTTGGCTTGAAATTTCTGCATCCACTATTATATTGTATTTTCCAGGATGATCTCTTAAATCTATTTTCATATATGAGCTTGATTGTGTATTTGGCTTTCCTTTATTTTGTGATACATATCTTTTGGTTGTTATTCCTCCATTTTCTATAGTTTCTTCTTTAAAACTATATTTTTCTATTTTTGTTTTGTACACTTTTACACTATTTATTGTAAATGTATCTGTTATTTCGTCTTCATTAACATACCCATATTTACTTTTTTGTTTATTATATGTGAAATTTAAGTTATATTGCTTTCCTCCCTTTACTTCTATTATATAGTCTTTTTCTTCTACTTTTCCTCCTATTTTTATGTTTCCATAGCTTGTTCCCTGATCTTTCATTTCTATAATTCCATAATCTCCACTGGCACTATAAGTAGTTTCGTTATTAGAATAATTATAATTATCACTACAACTTCCATCACTTGATATTTGTGCATTTACCACTACTGCTACTGTTTCATCTTCACCTATATCACTTAAGTCTATCGGCATATATGATGATGCTGTTTTTCCTCTTTCTCCTACATTATTTGATGTGTATATTTCATTTCCTTCTTTACCTTCAAAATAATAACTTGCTCCATCTGCTTCGTATATTTTTATACTATTTATTGTTATACTTTGATTTGAAGAATATACGTTTGACTTATATACTAAATGTAAATAATAAATATTTCCTGCTTTTAAGAATTGTGATGTATAACTATCTGAACTCGTTCCATTTATTGTCATAAATTGACCACTTGCTTCATTATATTGCCTGCTTGGCATTTGTGTATTGTTTGTTATAGTAGCATACCCGACATATGCATTTTTTGATTCTGCTTCTATTACTACTGCTAAATCCTTTCCTTCATAGTCTTTCAAATTAATTTCAAAATATGAATGTGCATCGTTATAGCTAGTAAAATATGTGTCTGCATTTGTTGGCTTATACGTTTTACTGTCTTCGTTATATTCAAATTTATACCCTGTATTTCCATCTTGTTTTTCTCCTAATTTTCCTTTTATTTCTTTTGATGTGTCTGCCGTTACGTATATTGGACCATTATTTTGTATTGCTTTCTTTGTACTTTCAGTTATATCTTGCGTTTCATCTGGATAATAGTATTCTTGTTTACTTTCTTGCATAGCTCCTATTACATTTTCTGGTTTTTCTCTATCATCTATTTGCTCTATTCTGAATTTTGCACCTGCTAAAGGTTCCCCTTTTTCATCTGTTTTCTCTATTACAAATTTTTTGTCGCTATTTATATATTTTACTACTATGTGTTTATTTTCTGTAATATTATTTATTTTTGGTAATGTATAACTTCCTGTTTCACCATCTGCTTCTAGTTCCTCTATATTTTGTGCTTCTCCATTTATTGTTACTTTTTCTATTTCATAGTTATCATCTGGAGTCATTGTTATAGGTAATTGGTTTGTGTTATTATACTTTACTCTTTCGTATGGATTTGCCCCTTCTCCTGTAATTTGCCCTCTTTTTTCTCCATCAGTTTCTTCTACTTCTGTTGTTATTTTAAAGGTTTTTATTTCATTTTTTATTTTTAGATTTTCTACTGCAGGGATTGCATTTTGTATTTTTGTTTTTGCTATTATAGCATTGCCACCTACCTTATAAAGTACACTAGCTCTGTATACACTATTTTGTATATATCCTCCTATTATATATTCTATATCATTTTTCATTAATAATGATTCTATTACTAAACACCATTCTCCAATTTCAGTTTTGTATTCAACTTCTCCTCTTGTATCATATTTGCATATTACATTATCACCTTCAACTGCAATATACCCTCCATCACTTGTTTGTAATATTGATTTTATCTCTCCTGCACAAGTATACCATTCAATTTCATCATATTGGTTGTATTTTATTATTAATCCGCCATATGCTTTATTTTTTTCATCTCTGTTTATTGCTACATTTTTTTCATCTATCTTTACTATTTCACTTCCTATATGTGCACTTATTATATACCCACCGTCTTCTGTTTTTGTAATATAACTTACAGAGTCATCCACTTCTCCTCCTATTACTTTTGCGTACTCTACTTCATATTCTTGTTGTTTTTCTGATTTTTTATATTTTATTATCATTCCATCATTATATGCACTATGATTTGTAAGTATATTATTTTCATCTATAGTTATTTGTGAATTTTCAAAATATCCACTTGCTATAATTGATCCATCTGGAAGTTCTTCTACTGATGTTATTTCTGTATGTCCGCTTTCTCCAATAGAAGTTGCCCATTCTACTTCATACTCGTTTGATACATCTAATTTTTTGTATTTTATTATCATTCCATTGCATGTAAATTCACTTGAATTTTCTGGTAATCTAATTATATGGCTTTCGTCTAATTTAATTTCTGAACTTTGGAAATATCCTCCTACTATAAATCCTTCATCTTTTGTTATAGATATTGAATTTGTATAGTCGTTACCACGTCCTCCTATTTGTTTTGCCCATTCTACTTCATATCCTTTTCCTGTTTCTGATTTTTTATATTTTATTATCATTATGTCATAATTATTTCTACTTGTATTTATTAGTTTATGATCTTCATCTAGTTGTATTTCAGGGCTAGAAAATGTTCCTTGCGCTAAAAAACCTCCGTCTTTTGTCTGTATTATTTGATTTATGTAGTCGTTATCACTTCCTCCTATTTGAGTAAACCATTCTATTTCATTGTTATCGTCATATTTTATTATTAATCCATCGCCATTTCCTTTTGTTTCTATTGTTTGATTTTCACTTAATTTTATAACATATTCCTTATCTTTAATTCCCTCAAAATATCCTCCTGCTATGTAACCACCATCTGTTGTGTCTACCATTGATTTTATCACATTTTCATAATCGCCTTTATAAAGATTACTATCATTTGGCTCTATTAATGTTTTAGATTCTATTATGTCTTTAGATTCTTCTGTTTTTTTATACTCAGTTACAATATAGCTTGAACCATCACCTGATGCTATTATAATTCCTTCATCTTCTGTTTTTATTATTAAATTGTTTGTAGCTCTAATATCTTTTTGGTATTGACTTTCTACTTTTCCTTCGTCATTTATTAGCGCTATATAGCTTCCGTTGATTTCTGACCCTATGACCATATATTTACCATTAGCTATTTCGCATACAGCATTTATTCCGCTCTATACTATCTATTTGCCACTGTAATTCGCCTTTTAATGTATATTTATATATACTATATGCATTTGTTACAATATAATCTCCATTTGTAGTTTTTAATATTGAACCTTCTTTTGCATTTAAACCTTTTACCATCCAATCTACTTTATATTGATTTTCTTCTACCTCTTTATATTTTACCACTATTCCTTCTTCGCTGTTGGTAGTTTTTTCTATTGTATTTTCTTCATCTAATTTCAATTCTGTACTACTTGATTTTAATTCTACTATAAATCCACCATCCTCTGTAGTAATTATTTTGTTCATTTCATCTTTTGAATTTCCATCTATCGTTTTTACCCATTCTACTTCATAATCTGTTGATTCTTGTACTTTACTATATTTTACTATCATTATATCTTTATCTTTTCCCTGTTTTGTTATAGTATGTTTTTCATCTAATTTTATTTCTGAACTTTCAAAGTCTAATGTTACTATAAAACCTTTATCTTCTGTAGGTATTATGTTTTTTATGTACTCATTTCCGTCTTTTCCTTCTATTGCTTTTGTCCATTCTACTGCATATTTTTCTTCTGTGTCTAATGGTTTAAATTTTATTAAAATTGCTTCGTAATTTTCATATTCTTTTGTTATACTTGTATTTCCCACTTGTATTTCTTTACTATCAGAATACATTCCTACAATAAATCCTCCATCTTCTGTTGGTATTACTGATGCTATATAATCATATGATGTTCCTCCTATATTTGTTGCCCAGTCAATTTCATATTCATCTCCTATTTCTGATTTCTTATATTTTATTATTGCTCCATCTTCTCTCCAAGTCCCTATATTAGTTAAATTATGATTTTCATCTAATTGTAATACATCACTTCCAAATGATCCTACTACTATAAATCCACCATCATTCGTTTGAGTAATTGCTTTTGTTGAGAAACCACCTTTCATAGTAGTATATATTTTTTCTTCTATTAAATCGATTCTTCCTTCTTGTGATTCTCCTATTCTAAAGTATGTTGTGCCTGCTAATTTATATTTTTCTTCTGATGCTTGTATTTGTATAGCTTTGTATGTACCTTCTGGTAAGCTTGCTGTTATTTTTCCCTCTCCATTCGTTGTTACTACATTATATTCTTTGTCTTCTATTACTTCTTTATTTCCTATTAATTCTCCCTTGCTGTCTCTTGCGGGCACAGTTTGTCCGTTATCTATATTGTATATTGCGAATTTTGTATTTGGTAATAGTTTCTCATCTTCAGCATCTTGCACTGTTATTTCTAGTATAGGATTATCTTCTAATGTTATTGTTACATTTTCTCCTTCTATTTGTGTTTTACTTATTGTTCCTTGTATATTTTGTAGGGTGTATTCTCCGTTTTCTTCTTTTGTTACCTTAAATTCTATATCTTGTAGTTTTGTATATCCTTGTGGTGCATATATTTCTTGTAATTTGTATGTTTGATTTATTTGTTCTTTTTCTTCATATGCATATAGATTTTTTATTGTTACTGTTCCATCTGCTTGTGTTTCGTATACCCCTATTTCTTGTTCATCTTTTATTAATTTAAATTTTGCACCTGGTAATGTTGTTGCTTCGTCACCTTTTGCTACCTTTTTTATTGTTAAGTTATATCTTGGCATTTGTCTGTTTTGTATTGTTATGTTTATGGTTGGTATTTCTGATTCTTTTGTTGTTTCACCTATGCTTACTATGCTTTCTACGTCTTCTGTTGGCTCTGTTATTGTTATTTTATAGTTTTGGTCTTCTCTTGTTATTTTAAATTTTATTGGGCTTGCTAAATAATACCCTGTTGCTTTTACTTCTTCTAGGGTATATTCACAATCTAATTCTAATCCTTTTAAGGTTGTTTTTCCATTTATGTCTGTTAATATTGTTTTTCCTGTGTCTGGTAAGTTTCCACCTGTTATTTTAAATCGTATTCCTTCTATTGGTTTGTCTGGTTCTTCTTGTTTGTCTACTTTTGTTATAGTTAAGTTTGCTTTTACTTCATCTTCTACTTTTAGTTTTACTTTATATTCTCCGTCTTCTTTTTCTTCTATGTTTATATTTTGATTTTCACTACTTATATTGTCTAATACTATTTTATCGCCTTGTTCCTTGATGGTGAATTTTATAATTTCTTCATTTAATTTGTATTCGTCTGGGCATTGTATTTCTTTTACGTTATATGTTGCTCCTACATATAGTCCCTCTAATGTAAAGTTTCCTTCTTCTCCTGTTACTTGTGTTCTTCCTTCATTTTCTCCCTCTTTCCATATGTAGTATGTTGCTCCTGGTATTTTCTTTTGTGTTTGTGTTTGATATTTTGTTAATTCTATTTCATATTTTTTGGTTATTCTAAATCCTAATTCGTTTGCTTCTACTTGTGTTTTGTATCTTCCTTGTTCTGTTTCTAAACTAAAATATATTGCATGGTTTGCATATGAAATTTGATTGTATTGTGGTTCTCCTTCTATTGATATTTTATATGTTATATGTTTTTCGTCTTCTTCATTAAATATATATTCTCCAAAATCTATTAAAAATGTTTTTATTGTACTGTAATCTTGTGGTGTTTTTGTCCATTCTTCTTCGTTATTTATTAAGTTTTTATCTGGATTATCCTTTTCTGAATAATATATTGTTGCTATTTCTTGTAGCTCTTGTGGTAAATTAATTTCTACTAAATTTGTGTTGAATTCTGAGCCTAATGTTCTTCCATTTATTGCATATGTGTTGTTTTCTTTTGGAATTTTTCCTATTAATTTTACATTACTTATTTTTCCTTTATAATTGTTTACTAAGTTTATATCTAGTGTTGCTTGCTTTTGCTCTTTTGCTATTTCTGCTGTTTGTGGTGCTACTACTTCACTTCCTTTTTGATCATATTCTTTTGCTGTTTGGTTTGTTAATAATAAATTTGGTGATACTAATCGTAGTTCTATTTCTTGTTTTCCTATATCTTCTGTTGTTATTAAGTTATTGTTTATATCATATATGTCTTTTACATTTTCTCTATATTGTTCTGCTTTTTCATTATATATGTATAATTCTGCATTTTTTATTGTCGTTGTTATTCTTGGGTCTGGTGTTATATCACAATTTATTTGTATGTCAAATGTTTTTTCTTCTTTGTTTTCTACTAATATTTTTATGAATATACTATCTTCTTGTTGATATTGCTCGTATCCTATTATATTTACCTTTTCTGCTTCATTTGCATTAATTTCTATGTTATTTATTTTTAGGTTTATTATTTCTTTAGGCATTTTTAATAAAAATGCACTATTGGCCCATTTTCGTTGATTATTATTTTCTTGATATTGCGCTTGTATTGTGAATATTTCTTTTTGAGTTTTTTGCGTTGATAATTGGGGTTCACTTACTTTTACTTCTACTATTGTTTGCGGTGTTTGATATTCTACTTGACTGTCTTTCATGTCTATTATGTCATTTCCTAAATATGCTGTTAAGTATGTTTTTATATATTTGAATTCTTTAAATTCTTCTTTTTGATAATTTTCTATTATATAGTCATCATCTATTTCTTTTACTAAATATATTTCTATAAAATTATCATTGTTTACTTTGCTTGTTTCTACTTTTATGTGTTTTACCCCTATTTCGAATTTATATGGTAATTCTTTTGTGTATCTATTCCAATTATCCTTGTTAAATGTTACTAATAATATGCCTGTTTCGTCGTCGTATACTTTTATTTCTCCTTCTTCCCCTAATAATCCTGTTGCGTCATTAAAGTATATTCCTACTGTTTTGCTTACATTTTCCATGCTATATTCTGATTTATCATCTTTTATAAATTGGTCGCTCTTATTTAAATTTTCTTGGTTATAGTCTCTAAATGTCATTGTTTTTTCTGTTGATATTTCACTTCCTGAATATCCATACCATTTTACTACGTATGTATCGTCTATTTCTTTTTCTGATTCTCCATTATATAATTTTATTGGCTTTTCTTTTGATATGATTTTTTTACTTGGATCTAATGTTGCATTTCCTATTTCTACATGCACACTTGGATCCCTTGTTGTTCCAGCTCCATTATTTTTTCTGTATGTTAATACTATTGTTTCTTCTGCTGTATCTGTTATATATGGATTTCTAAATTCTTCCTCGTGAGGATTATTTTTTGCTTCAAAGTTTGCTTGTACTGGTATTTTTAATTGTATCATATCTTGTTTTGTTGCGTCATATGCTTGCATTGGATATGTTATTTTTACTATATAGTAATTTTCTGAATATGTTTTTATTTCATTTCCTTCTTTTGCTGTATCTTCTATTGTCAATGTTTTAGTTGCTTTTTCGTAGTTGTATTTTATGTTTTCGCTTGGTTTTTCATATTTATTTGTTACTTCTACTTTTTCTGCTTCGTAATTGTTTAAGTCTGGTATTTGTGCTGTTATTTTTGCTTTTGTTAGCTGTAATTCTTTTTTTGCTTCTTCTAAACCTATTTCTAATCTTAAGTTTAGTTTTTCGCTTTTTTCGTCTGTAGGGTCTGGTAAGTTTCCGTTTTGTGATAAGTTTTTTATCTCACATTCTGCTGTTCCATACCAATCTATATTAAATTGTATTTTTTTTTCGAATGGTGTTCTTTTCTGTTCTTCACCGCTTTCATCTGTTTCTACAAATGTTCCTGATAATGTTATTGTGTTTTCTTTACTGTAGTTTTCTCCTATTGCTTCTGCTTTTTTCTGTTCATCTGCATAATTTCCACTTTTTACTGTTCCCATTAATAGTTTTTCTTTTTCACCTTGTATTTTATTTAGTCTGATTAAATTTGTATCATTGCTTATATAATTGCTTTTTACTTCACTATCTTTTACTATGGATGTTTCTAAGTAAAAGTTTTTATCTTCATTTATGGTTATTGTTGCTCCATCTTCTAGGTAGCAATTTTTTTGTATTTTTAATTGCATATAAAGAATATCCTGTTTACCTATTTCTCTACAGGTTCCTCTTATTCCTTCTGCATTCCCATCTCCATTTATGTCTCTTAAAAAAAAGGCATCAAATTGTAACTTTGATGTTCCATCTTCTCCCGCTAATTGCTCAATATTTTCTTCCCCATTTTGTACATGTTTATATTCCATTGCAACTGCTAACTCTGGGTCTAGGTTTGTTTTTGAGCTTTTGGGTTTATTAAGTATTACTCCATATATTACTCCTGATAATATTATCAGTACCATTAGTAGTAATACTATTTTAGTTATTCTTGCAGATATTTTTGTTTGTACAAATTTCTTTTTATTCATTTGCTACCTCCTCGTATGCTACCTTTTTTGATAGAATAATATGTATGGGTTTATTGTATACTTTTGTTATATTTATTGTAAACAGCAGTTTTTGGGCTTTTTATGTATTTATTTACGGAAGGACTATTTTTTTGTTTTATTACATTTTTATATCTTTTTCATGTTTTTTTGTAATATTGCGATATTCAATGATATAATGTATATAGATATTGTTTATAGTAATTATTTTAATATATTTTTTAGAACACCCGAAAGGACTGAATTTTCAATGAAAAAGTGGAGTAGTTTATTGTTTTTATTGATTTTTATTATATATGAGGAAGTTGTTTTTTCTATTAGTATATTTGGAACTTTTTCTAGTATAGGATATGTTTTTTTGTTTAGCATTCCTATTTCCGTAGTATTATTTCTATTAATGTCTATTAAAAGGAAATGGAATGTTTTTTGTACTTATTTTTTTACAATAATTTTATTAATAGTATATATTGCACAATTTATATATTACAATTTGTTTCAAGCTATAATATCTTTTTATTCTGCAACAAATGGTATGATTCAAGTACTTCAATTCACTGAAACTATATTGGATGTGGCTTTGAATAACTGGTATATTATTCTATTTATGCTTCTTCCTTTGTTTGCGCTTATTGTTCTTCATATTTTTAAAGTATTGGAGTTTAATGAAATTCATTTAAAAGAGCGCATTATTTCTATTGTTATAGCAGTTATTTCACAGGTGGTTGCTATAGTATGTGTATTATGCATAAGTTCTTCTGAAATGTATTCTAATGAGAATTTATATTTTAATGTGCATTCACCAACATTAACTGCAAATAGATTTGGTATTCTTACTACTATGAGATTGGATTTACAAAGGTTATTGTTTGGTTTTGACGGTCATTTAAATGTAGCTACTAATACTATGTTGTCAAAAGATGAGGATTCTTCTGAATATGGGTATAATGAATTAAATATTAATTGGGATAATTTAATAAAAAATGAAAGTGATGATAATATAAAAACAATATATGAGTATATGAAAAATACTCCTGCTACTAATAAGAATAAATATACTGGAATGTTTGCTGGAAAGAATTTGGTTGTTTTTGTGGCTGAATCTTTTTCTGATGTAGCAATAAATAAACAATTAACTCCTACTTTGTATAAATTATATTCAGAGGGATTTCAGTTTGATAATTTTTATACTCCTTTATTTCCTGTAAGTACTGCTGATGGAGAATATATGACCGATACTTCTTTAATTCCTAAAGAGGGTACATGGAGTTTAAGGGATTTGTCTGAGAACTATGTTCCTTATTCATACGCAAATGTATTTGAAAAGCAGGGATATTCGTCACAGTCTTATCATGATTATAATGCTAATTTTTATGATAGAGATAAGTACTTGAAGGCAATGGGGTATGATTCTTATTTGGCAAAAGGAACTGGCCTAGAAAAGAGAATGGATTTATATTCGTTACCTAGTAGCGATTTGGATATGATTGACGTGACAACAAAAGATTATTTGAATAATGATAGTAGTAATTTTGTTGCGTATTATATGACTATAAGTGGTCATTTGAGTTATACAACTACTGGAAATAATATTGTTGCTAAAAATTGGGATAAAGTAAAAAATTTAAAGTATTCTGATAAGGCTAAAGGATATTTGGCTACTCAAATAGAGCTAGATAAGGCTGTTGAACTTTTAATAGAAAGGCTAAAGGAGGCCGGAGAATTAGAGAATACGGTTATATTAATTAGTGGAGATCATTACCCTTTTGGCTTAACTATAGATGAATTGAATGAATTGTCTTCTTTTGAAAGAGATGATACTTTTGAAAAACATCGTTCAACTGCTTTGATTTGGAATAGTGAAATGAAGAGCCCTGTGAAAGTAAATAAGTTAGGTAGTAGTTTAGATTTACTACCAACTATGTTAAATTTGTTTGGCATAGAGTATGATTCTAGGTTATTGATGGGAACAGATTTACTTTCTAATAGTGAGCCTTTGGTAATATATTCTAATAGAAGTTTTATAACTAGATATGGTAGATATTCAAATATAACTTTAGATTTTATTGCAAGTAATGAGGCTGAACAATTAAAGAATTTTGATTCTAAAAATTATGTAAATGAAATTAATGCTTTAATATATAATAAATATAAAATTTCAGAATTAATTTTGGAAAATGATTTTTATAGAAAGTTATGGAATGCTTTGGGTTGGGAAATAGAAAAATAATTTTTTCCAATTAGGTGATATACCAAAAAAGTTTGTGTAAGATTTACACAAACTTTTTTATTATATTCAGTTTTTTCTAATTAGAAATTTTTTTATTCTATTTCTCTTTCGTAATATTCTAAGCTTTCCCCTTCTGCCTCTTTTTCTTCTACAATATATGTTATTTCATTTCCTTCATCGTCATATTTTCTTAAGCCTGTGAATATATGGGTCCAATTATCTTCTGCACTTAATTCATAAGTTGCGACTGGTTGCTCTTGTTCTTTGCCTTGTTCTTTTATTTGTATTTCTAATTTACTTGGTCTTCCATATATATTTTTGTTATCATCCCATGTTTTTGTTACTTTTACATTTTTCGTAAATTCTTTTTTAGTGTCGTGAGTTGTTTCTTGTGTTTCTACTTGTTGCGCTGTTGCATCTAATTCTATGGTTGCTTTTACTTTGTTTGTAAAGATTTTTTCTTCTTCACTTTGAGGTTCTGTTGTACTTATGCCTTTGAATACTACTCTTATGTTTTTAACTATTTCTATCGGCTCTATTTCTTCTAGTTCTACATCTTGTGTTTCAATTCCTTGTTCTGTATCATGCCATGTTATGGTGTAAATTTTTGCACCTTCTACTTCACTTTGTTCATCATTTTTTTCTTCATATTCTCCGCCATTTAAAAGATATTTTAACCATTCTTCATCTTCACCTGATGTTTCTTGTCCTTCTGCTCTTGCTATTTCTTTCATTTTTTCTTTATCTAGCGCATATGGTAATGTATCTACTATTGTTATTTTTGCATTTCCTTTGTAGCTTTTTATTTGTGCTGTGTATTTTATTGTATAGTTTAATTCTTCGTCTTTTGATGTTATTATTTGCGTTCCGTCTTTTACTACACTTTGTACCATGTCTACATCTTTTAATGCATAGTAATATTTTACTTCTATTGGGTCTTTTGCCATGTATCCACTACCGTTTTCAGCTTCTTTATATAGTTCGTATCCTTCTTGTAGTTCTTCGTTTGGTATTGCTTGTGTTACATACATATCTCCTATGTGACCTGTTATTGTATTTGCTTGTACTTCGCCACCGTTTAATAATTTTACTGGTGTTTCTGTTTCTTGTTTTGTTGCTTTATTATATATATAGTGATGTACTATTACGCTTGTTGGTATTTTTTCAAATTCTACTTCTATTGTTTTGTCTTCTTTTATATCTGTTATTGTTTTTAGTGTTATGCTTCCTGTGTCTCCGTCTATATCATAACCTGTACCTTCTTGTAATTCTGTTCCATTTAATTTTATGCTCTTTACTACATAATTTTCTTCTGGTGTTGCTGTTATTTTTTGCGTATTGCTTTTACCATGTTCTACTGTTTCATAAATACTTACATCTTCTCCTAATATGTTTCCACCTTTTACTTGTTGTGACTGACCATATTCGTCTGTTTCTTCATGTGTTTTTACTTTTGTTATTATGTTATATGTTTTTATTTTGTATTGATATGTTACTTCTACTTTTGGATATTTATATGTTCCTTCTGCGTTTAATGGTGTTTTGGCTAATTCGTATTTTTCTGCTAACATTTTTGTTTGTTCTGCTTCTTCTGCATTATATGGTTTTAGTGCTTGTGTGTTATATTGTGTTTCTTCTGTTCCTTGTTCTGTTATGTCTGTTGCTTCAGTTCCATCTGCTAGTTCTACATGATTTTCTGTTCCTTCTACATAATGGTGTACTATTAATGGCACTTTCTTTTCTACATATAAGTATGTAACTGTTTTTGGCTCTTTTGTAAATTGTCCACTTTTCTCCGCTGGTAATTCATATTGACCGTCTTCGTTTTTCTTAAGTTCGTATTTGTCTAAATCTGTGTGTGGTTCTGTTGTATAATTTGTTCCTATTTCTCCTACTTTTGTTTCGTCTGGTGCTACTTCCGTAGGTTTTGCTTCACTTTGTGTTCCATCTAAATAGTGATGTACTGTTACGCTTGAAACTGTATTACTAAATGTTACTACTATGTGTTTATTTGATGTCATTTTTTCGAATGTTGGGAATGTAAAGTGTCCTTCTCCATCTGGCGTAAATGGATATTCTTCGTCATTTACAGTTATACTTAATATCTTGTAGTCTGGGTCTGGAGTTACTTCTATAGTTTTTTGGCTATCTTTTCCATGTTGTACGGTTTCTACTGGCTTTCCTGTTCCGTCTCCTGTTATTGTTCCTCCTTTTTCTTTTCCTTCTAGTTGTTTTACTTCTGTTGTTATTGTATATTCTTTTAGTTCGTTTTCTATTTCAATTTCTGATTTTTCTGGTACGGCCGGTGCTATTATTTTTTCTCCATATCTTAATACAAACCCATCTGTATATTGTGATAATTCTAAGTCTGTTGCTGGTTTGCTTAAGTCTGCTGATACTGCTTCACTATTAAAATATCCTACTGCTATATATTCATTTTCTTTTATTTCAACTATATCTGTTATTTCTTCCATTTCTGAACCTTGCATTTGTTTATGACTTACATAATTTCCTGCTTCGTCATATTTTATTATTAAAGCATCTGTATTTCCTAATCTACTTGAAATTTGATTTGTATCATCATCTGTAAAAGTTACCTTACCACTGTGTGTATATGCCCCTACTAAGAAACCATCATCACTAGTTGCTTCTACTGATGTTATTATGTCGTCACTACCTCCTTTTATAAATTTATAATTACTTAACTCTTTCTCGACATCACTATATTGGGCTATAACGCCATCGAAAGAACCTTTTGATTCAACTTCATTTACTGTACCCATATAATTTCCTACTATAATATACTTTTCTGTTGTTAATTTCGTAATTGCAACTGGGTTAAAATCTGTTGTCATATTGGGTGTAACTTCTCCATCATTATATGTATCTATTCTTCCTTTTGTTGAAGATGTTGATACTGTTTTGTTTGAACTAATTATTATAGCCCCATCACCTGAAGAATTAATAGCCATATCTTCTATATTTGATAGTGATTCTATTGTGCTTTCCTGTGATTTTTCTCCTTGCTCAGTGTATTTTATTATTTTAGGATTTCCATCGTAATAGTACATATATCCTCTATCATATTCAGATTTATATTCTCCGCTTGTATTTACACCAACTATAATGTTTCTACCATTATCTTCTATTACACTAACTGCATTAGTATTTTTGCTTTCATCTGCTATTTCTTTTGCCCATGAATAATCTCCATTCTTTGCAAGCTTAATTACAAAACCTTTTTTATATTTGGTTTCATTAGTTAAGGTTGTTGAACTTTCATCTACTTTTAAGTCTTTACCACCAAAATATCCTACAACTATATATTCTTCTGCTTGTGTTACTATTACGTCTTTGGCTTTTGTTTCATATCCAGATGTAATGGCTTTTGCAAATTCTAATGTTCCATCTTTTGCATATTTTGCTATAAATCCAGAGTATGTTTTATCTTCTGCTGTTATATCTGCTTCATTATCACCATTTAAGTCTAATTCTCCTGTAAAATATCCTACTGTTACAACTCCTTCATCTGCTGTTTTTTCTGCAGATTCTACTTTGTTCCATCTATTACTTGCTACTTCATTTGCCCATGCCACTCCTTGCTCTGTTTCTTGCTCTTTACTTTTATCTATACCAAAATAGTATGTTCTTTGTTCTTCTGCTGGCAATACATAACCATCTGCTGCTTGTATTTCTATTGCTTTATATAAACCACTTTTTAAGCCGTATGATATTACTCCTTCTTCATTTGTTGTTACTACTCTTTCTATTTTACCATCTATTTGCTCTTCTTCGCCTATTTCTTTATTATTAACGTCTTTTGCTGGTCCTATTTCTTCTAATGAATCACTTATTTCTACTATTTTAAATTTTGTATTTGGTATTGGCAATGTTGTTTCTTTTTCTTTTTTAGTTAGTTTGAATAATGGATCGTCTATTAAACCTATTTGTATATTTGATTCTGCTATTGTTACATCTTGTTTTGTTGCTTCTGGCACTCCTTCTGCGTCTAGGTCCGGTACTAATCTAATTAATTCTTCTCCGCTTTCTATTTTTAGTTCTAATTTTTGTTCTGCATCTTTTTGTACATAAAATACTAGTGGTGTTGTGTTTATTCTATATCCTTCTGGTGGTGCTATTTCTGTTATTGTATATTTTCCTGTTACTTGTGGTTTTGTTGCTACATATTCATATAATCCTTCTATTGTTACCGTTCCATCTTTTCCTGTTGTATATGTTTCTCCTCCTTCTTCTATGCCGTCTCCTTCTATTTTATATTGTGCTCCTTCTAATGCTTGTGCTTCTTTATCGCTAGCATATTTTTTTAGTGTTATTGAATATGTTGGTATTTTTTCGTCTTCTAGTTCTACTTCTACTTTATCTTGTGCTGTAATACCTATTACGCCTTCTCCTACTGTTACGTTTGGTGTTGGTTTAAATTCTCCCTGTGTTGTGGTTAATTTAAGTTCTCCTTCTGTATTTGTTAATTTAAATATTATTGGTGTTCCCATTAAATAGTATCCTTTTGCTGATACTTCTGTTAATGTATAGTCTTTTTCTCTTGATAGTCCTGATATTGTTATTTTTCCTTCTTTGTTTGTTGATATCGTTATTCCGTTTTCGCCTAAATTTTCACCTTTTAAGTTATACCTTACTCCTGGAATTGGCTCTTCCGTAGTTTGTTCTTTTTTAGTTAATACCATTTGATATTTTGCTATGTTTGTTACCGTTACATTTAATACTCCTCTTTGTCCATCGTTTGGCTGAGTTATTGTAGGTGACTCTATATTTCCTTCGTTTGATATTTCTTCCAATTCTAAATTATCATTATCCTCTGATACCGTTACTTTAAATTTGTATTCCATTGAATTCTTTTCGTAAGAACTTGGTGTACGAATTTCTTTTAATACATAAGTTTTGTCTACATATAAGTCTTGTATTGTGAAGGTTCCTTTTTCATTTGTTGTTCCTATTTTTCCTTCTTTTGTGTTTTCTCCATTTCTTGCTTCTTCTGCTACTTCTGTTATTGCAAATACTGCTCCTTGTACTGGAGTGTTAGTTCCTTCTTTTAGTTTTTGCAAGTTAAGATTATATTTTCTTTCTATTCTAAATCCTAATTTACTTGTTTCTGTTTCTGTTTTGAATTTTCCTCCTGTTGTATCTAAACAGAAATATACTGCATGTGTACTATATGAAATATCATTATATTGTACTGTTTCTGGTACTTTTATTGTGTAACTAAATTCTTTTTTCTCTTCTACTTTTAGCCTATATTCTCCTAAATCTATTAAGTATGATTTTGCTTGTGTTGGGTTTAAGTCTTTATCCCAATGATTGTTTGTGTCTGTTAAATCTGCAGTTACATTTTCTTCCCCTGAATAATATACAGTTACATAGCTTTTTAAATCTGTTGGAACAGTAATTCCTCCTGCTTCCATTGTAGTGTCAAAAGTTGAACCTAAATTACCTTTGTTAATTACAAAAGTATTATTTTTTGTTGGTATTTTTCCTACTATTTTTACTTCACTTATTGTGTTTCCATAGTTATTTGTTATGCTTACATTTATTTTGGCTGTGTTTGCTTCTGTTTTATCTATTGTTGCTATTTGTGGTGCTACTGCTTTTTCTTTTTTATCGTTATATTCTGATGCTTCTTGGTTTGTAAGTAATGAACTTGGTGATACAAAATACATAATGTCTTTAGCATAGCATACTTGCTCTTGCGTGTTTACATCTCCATCTACATCATGAGTATCTTCTTTAGAATTTTTATAGTTTTCACAATTTTCGTTTATTGCATATAATTGTAGGTCTTGTGGTTGTGTTGTCATTCTTGGGTCTGCTGTTATGTCACAGTTTATTACAATATCATAATTTGCTGGTGTTTGGTTTTCTGTTTCTATTTGTATAAATTTTTGTCCTTCTATTTCATTTATTTCATATGCTAATATGTTTATTCCCTCTGATGGTGTTACACTATTTATTTTTACGTCTAATACTCCTTCTGGTAGTTCTACTAAAAATCTTCCATTTGTCCAACCTTCCATATTATAATATGAAGATATTGTTTTTATTGTTATGTTTATATCTTTTTCTTCTCTTTGTGTTCCATATGTATCTCTTGCCACTTCTATACTTGCTACAGATATTGGTGCTTCATATATTGCTTCTCCTGTATCAGTATTTATATTTTTATATTCTTCTCCTTCTTCTTTTGTTTTTATATATCCATCTAAATATGAATATATACTTTGTAATTTATCAAATTGTGGTTTCTCTTGAAATTTTTCTATTAATGCAGTATCATCTATTTCTTTTATATTATATACTGTTAGGCTACTGTTTTTATTTGCTTTACTTGTTTGTATTCTTATATGTGTTATCGGAGTTTCATATCTATATGGATTTTCGCTATCATACATATTCCAATTAGCACTTGTAAACGTATTTATTAATTTTCCTTCTTCAGCATCATATACTTCTATTTTTCCATTTTCTCCTAAAATTGTGTCTGCTCCTGAGAAATATATTCCTACATTTTTACTTAAGCTTGACATATCATAGAAATTATTTTCGCTATCTAAAAATCTATCTTCATCTTCGCCCTCCACATCTTCTGTTGGCTCTTGCATTTTTATTCCATATATTTCTTCTGCAGATCCAGTATATGCGTCCCATCTAACTGTGTAATAATCTTCTATTTCTGTTTCTGATATTCCATTATATATATTTAATGGTTTCTTTTTTGATACTACATATTCATATCTATAACTATTATCTTCGTAGTATGTTCTATATTTTCCTACTGTTACATCAAATCTTGCTTCCTCTCCTTCTAACTTTCTCCATAAAAAACTCAATGTTCTTGTTACTACATTTGATTTTACTGGATGTTCAAATTCATCATGCTCATTGTTATATCCTTCATAATATGCTTCTAATGGTACTTGTATGCTTATTGTTTTTGATTCCATTTCTTCGTATGCTTCTATTGGATATACTACATTGAATCTATATGTGTTATATCTTGATACTGTTTTAGTTACTATTTTACTACCCTCATCTCTTACTGCTTCTCTTTTTGCTGTGAATTCTCCTGTTTCATCTTCATAATCAAAAGTTATGTCTGTTCCTGTTATTTCTACTTTATCTGGCATATGTCCATTTAATGGTGGTATTTTTCCTGTTAAGTATGATGATTGTAATATTGCTAGTTCTTTTTCTTCTCTTGTTTCTATATAGAATGATAAATTTACACTTCTATTTTCTTCATCTATTACTTGCTCTATATCTTGTGCTCCTGTATGGTACCCTGTATAGTCGTATATGCTACAACTTACACTTGCATACCAGTCAACTGTAAAAGTTACTTCTTTACGTATAGTTGTTGTCGTTCCATCATCTTTTTTATGGGTTCCTGTTAATATTATTTTATTTTCATCACTACTATATTTTTTTGTATCTGTTCCTAAACTTGGTGCTTTTATTGTTCCATATATTAATTTTTGTGTTCCTTTTTCTACATTTTTTAAGTTTATTGATGTTGTATTCTCTGATATATAATTTCCTTCTATTACATTGTCATCTACTATTGCTGTTTTGAAATTAATGTTTTGACCTTGTATTTCTATTTTTCCTTCTTCTAATGTTCCATTTGTTAATACATTTAAGTTTATGTATAAAGTGTCTGTTGCTGTTATTTCTCTACATGTTCCCCTTATTTTGTCTGCGTATCCATCGTTGTCTAAGTCTCTTAAAAAGAAGGCATCAAATTTTACATAGCCTGCTTCGTCAACTTTGTCATCGCCCTCATTGACTTTTTGGTATTCCATGGCACGTGCAAGTTCTGGATTATATATATTATTTATTTGCTGTGAATTTCTAAATAACGTAGTAAATAGCAATACTACTAAAAGTATTATTGCTACTACCCCGTATGCCACTACTTACAAGTATTTTTTTATTTTTTCCGCCAATTATTATTCTTTTTGGTTTTACTTACTTGTTCCTTTTCTCTTTTTAAATTTTTTCCATTTACTTCTTGCATTTTTGTACCTCACAAAATTATATATTTAAGAATATATAAATTTTTATTTTTTCTACCTATTTGTTTCCTGCGACATTGGAAATGTGTTATTTCCGTAGGCATTTTTCCGCTATTGCGGATTTTATTTTGTATATTACTCGATTTTTATATTTTTGCGAGTAGGCTTCGCCTACTTGTAATTTTTACTCTACCCTTCATAGTCATCTATAAATTCTACTAACAGGAAATGTTTTTGTGCATCGCTACCAGTGGCCAGTGCTACCTTATGAAAAGTGCACACCTGCACCCATAGTTGCTAGGGCTACTGAAGGGACTGCTGAAGCCGCGGTACCTCGCTGGTCCATAGGTGCTAACGTTGTAGGAATTGCCCCCACGCACCACCCTGCTGTCGGTGTAGTAGGCCTCTATGGTCCAGTCGTATACATTACCGC
>CANQRI010000111.1 GCA_947626235.1 uncultured Clostridia bacterium
TTTACTTTTAATTCATATTCTCCTTCTAATCCTCTTAAATCTATTGGTATATATGAATTTGCTACTGTATTTGCTTGTCTTTGGTTGTTTGATTTATATGGTCCTTCTCCTTCAAAATAGAATGATAATCCACTTGTTCTATATACATTCACACTATTTATTGTAAATGTATCTGTTCCATAATCTGTACTTCCGTTTTTATAATATCCTAAATGTAAATAATATTGTTTTCCACCATTTAACATTATTTCATATTCTTTTTCAGTCTGTGTACCTGATATATATATGAATCTTGTTGCTGTACTATCATTTTTATTATATGCTACTCTATCTTGGGTTGTTGTTATGGTTGCATAACCATAATCATAGCTATTTTGACTTGATATTTCTGCATTTACTATTACAGATACTTTTTCTTTTTCTGGTATTTTTCTTAAATCTATTGGTATATATGAATTTGCTACTGTATTTGCTTGATGTTGATTGTTTGATTTGTATACTCCGTTATTTTCTTTATCTTCAAAATAATATGATGTTCCTGTAGCCTCATATATTTTAATACTATTTATTACTACTCTATCTTCACTTGAACTTGTGCTATTATCTTTCATATATGCTAAATGTAAATAATATGTATTTCCTCCTTCTAATGTTTGTGATGTATAATCTGTATTTGTTTGTGTTCCTGATGTGTACATAAAGTGTCCTGTTGTAGTACCTTTTTTATACTCAGGTGTATCTGCACTATTCGTTATTGTTGCAAATCCGATATCGTAGTCTTTTTCACTTGATGTTCTTGCATTTACTACCACTACAAAATATTTTCCTTTATATTCTTCATCTGTTAAATCTATTTGGAAATATGAATGTGCTGTTTTATTATTTGCTCCTTCACTTGATTCCATATATGTTTTACTATTTGTTGGCTCATAATATGTTGTTTCATCATCGCTTGTTGTTTGTACAAACCAGTATTTTCCTTCACCTGCATCATCAACTTTATCTCCTAATTGGCCTATTACTTCTTTTGATGCATCTGCTGTAACATATATCTCTCCATTATTTTGTATATCTCCTAATGTATCTTTTGTTATACTTTGAGCTTTATCTACATAATAATATTCTTGTCCATTATGTACTATTTCAGAAAACGCATTTACTTTTCCTTTTGGTACTATTTCAAATTTTGCTCCTGTCAAAGGTGTTTCTTCATCTTCTGCATACTTATTTATCTGTATTTCCCTTTCTACTAATTTATAGTAATATGTTACCTCTACTTGTGGATATTCATATTGTCCTTCTGCATTGGTTGCTTCTTGTGATAATTCATATCGTAGGTCTAACTGTTCATTTGTTAATGCTTTCGTTATATATGGTTCCCCTTCATCGTTTTCTGTTATTATATCTGCTTGTGTTCCTCCTTCTACTAATGGTACTTCGTCTTCTGTTCCTTCTATATAATGATGTACTATTAATGGTATCTTCTTCTTTGTATAATAATATGTTACTATTATTTCATTTTCTCCATTATCAGAACTAAAATATTCTTGTGTATATGTTCCTTTCCAGTTTTCTGGTATTTCTTCCTCTTGGGTTTCTTCATTTTTTGCTAATTCATATTTTGCTAATCCTGTTTTCGGTTGTGTTTCATATTTTTCTCCCATTTTTCCGACATATATTTCATCGTCTGCTACTGGTACTGCTGGTATACTTTCTGTTCCTGTTCCTTTTTCATAATGATGTACTATTAGTTTTGGTATTTTTGTATTTGTTACTTCTATTTCATTTGGTACATCATCTTTCATCTCATAATCTGGTATATTACTTGTTATTTCATATCCTTCTGGTGCTTCTATTTCTGTTATGCAATATTCCCTTGATGGTTCTTTTGGTAAATTTGCAAATGCTTGTCCTCTTTCATCTGTTATCACTTCTGTACTATATAAGTCATCTTTATTTAATGTTAGCTGTATATCATTTATTGTAAATTTATCATCTTCATAATCTGTAGTAGCATTTTTGTAGTACCCTAAATGTAAATAATATGTTTTATTTCCTTCTAGTATTGTTGTATAGTCTGTTGCTTTTTGTGCTCCTGAAATATATATAATTCTTCTTGCTGTGTCATCATTTTTATAATATTCTACTCTTTCCGGTGTTTCTGATATTGTTACATATCCATAATCATAGCTATTTTGACTTGATATTTCTGCATTTATTGTTAAATTATATTTTCTATCTTTTCCTTCTAAATGTATTGGTATATATGAATTACATACTGTATTTGACATTCCTTCATTGGTTGACACATACCTCTTCTTTGTTATTGTTTGAGTTTCTCCTTCTTCACTACCTTCTACTTGTTCTTGTACTTCTTCTTCCTTGAAATTAAATTTAACTTCCTTTGTTTCATATGTTTTTATATAATTTATTTTAAATATATTATCATATGAAGTAGAACTATAATAATTACTATAACCTAAGTGTAAATAGTATAAACTTCCTCCTTGTAATGACATTTCATAATCTTTTGCGTCTTGATTGCCTGAAATATATATAAATCTTCCTGTTGAACTACTTGATGGTGATGTTGTTGTTTTTGTTATTATTGCATACCCATAATTAGATGTATAACTTGATATTTGTGCATTTACTACTACTGCTATATGTTCATCTTCTCCTTTATTTCTTAAGTCTATTGGTATGTATGAGTTTGCTACTGTACTTGTCTTTGCTTGATTATTTGATACATATCCACCTTCACTTTCTTCAAAATAATACGTTTCACAGGTTGCTTCGTATAATTCTATGCTATTTACTTTGATTCTGTCATCATAAGAGTCATGATTGACATCTTTTTTATATCCTAAATGTAAATAATATTTACTTCCTGCAAATAAAACTTGTGATGTATATGTACCTGAGTCTTTTTTTGATATTTTCATAAATTGACCATTGCTTACACTATTACTAGATTGTAATCCTGGCATTTCTTCTGTTCTTGTTATTGTTGCATATCCATAATCAGAACTTTCACTTGATGCTTCTGCATTTATTTTAACCGCTATATCTTTATCATAATTACTTAAATCTATTTCAAAATATGAATGTGCTGTTGTATTTCCTATTCCTGCATTTATTCCATTATTATTTGTTTGATATGTTTCTCCATTTGTTGGTTCATAATATGTTGCTCCATTATCACCTGTTGTTTGTACAAACCAGTATTTTCCTTCTCCTGTATCATCTATTTTTTCTCCTAATATTCCTTCTGTTTCTACTTTTTGTTCTGTTACTGTAGGATTTGTTTGATTACCATTCTTTTCTATTTTTCCTAATAAGTCATGTATTTCTTTTTCATCTTGTTTATCTGCATAATAATATGGTTGACCATTATCTTGTATGCTTCCTATTACACCTTGTGGCTTTTCTCTTGGTTCTATTTGCTCTATTTTAAATTTTGCCCCTGCTAAAGGTTCATTTTTTTCATTTTTCTTATTTATTACGAATTTTCTACTTGCTTCTGCAAATGTTACAACTATATGTTTATCCTCTTTTACATTATCAAATTGTGGCAATGTATAACTTCCATCTTGTTCCGTTATTTCAAATTCTTGTATTACACCATTTATTGTTATTTTTACTATTTCATATCCTGTATCTGGTGTCATGGTTACTGGTTTCTCACTTGACTTATCATATTTTACTGTTTCATATGCTTTTGCATCTTCTCCTAAAATTTCTCCGCCTTTTATACCATCTATTTCTTCCACATCTGTTGTTATTTTTAATTCTTTTAATTCATTATTAACAATTACATTTTCTTGTTCTGGTACTCCTTTTCCTGCTTTTATTTTTATTATCATTCCAGCAGATGAGTCTACATTTTTTAGTGTATACTCTGGATTCAATGCTATTGTTTTACTACCAAACCTTCCTCCTCCTATGAATCCTCCATCACTGGTTTCGATTACTGATTCTATATAATCCCATCCATCTCCTCCTATTGTTGTTCCCCATTCTAACTCTCCTTTTTGATTATACTTTATTATCATTCCATCAGGTTCTCTTTCTCCATACCCTTTATTTACTAACATATAATTTGTATTTAACTGTATTGTATCACTGCTAAAATATCCTCCTACTATAAAACTTCCATTACTTGCTGCACTTATAGAAGTTATTATATCATTATAAATCCCTCCTATTTTTTTACACCATTCCACTTTTCCTTCACTATCATACTTTATTATCATTCCATCATCACAATTAGTTCTATCTTCTGCATTTTGATTCTCATTTTTTAACTTATGCTCATCATCTAAAATTATTTCTTTACTGCTAAAAACCCCTCCTACTATATATCCTCCGTCACTGGTTGCAGTTACAATTTCTATATTATCATTATTTGTTCCTCCTACTGAACTACACCATTCCACTTTTCCTTCTTGACTATATTTTATTATCATTCCATCATTATAATCAGATTCTACATTTGTTAGCGTATGCTCTGCATCTAACACTATCTCTCGACTACTAAAACTTCCTACTATGATATAACCTCCATCATTCATTTCTGTTATTGAATTTATTAAATCTTTATTTGTCCCACCTATTGCTGTGCACCACTCTATTTTTCCTTCACTTGTATATTTTATTATCATTCCATCAGAATTACCTCTATTGGTTAAGATATTATTTTTATCGACTTTTATTATGCTACTTGCAAAATATCCTCCTATTATATATCCTCCATCACTGGTTTCACTTATTGAAGTTATTCTATCATCTCTTGTCCCTCCTATTGAACTACTCCACTCTACTTCATATCCTATTTCTTCTGTATTTGATTTTTTATATTTTATTATCATTCCGTCATCATAATTTTGGTTATTATTGGTTAATGTATGCTCTGCATCTAATTGTATTTCTTCACTTAGAAAATATCCTCCTATTATATATCCTCCATCTTTTGTTTCACTTACTGAACTTATTATATCATTATATATCCCTCCTATTGAGTTACACCATTCTACTTTTCCTTCCTTACTATATTTTATTATCATTCCATCATTGTCATTATATCTACTACTACCTGTTCCTGTTTGATCTTCATTAGTCAATTTGTGTTCTTCATCTAAAACTATTTCACGACAATAAAAACTTCCTCCTACTATATATCCTCCATCGCTTGTTGTTGTTACACAATTTACTTCATTTCCATTTTGTTCTCCTACTATTGCTGTTGCAATATTATACTCTATATTAACTACTTCTTTTACTCCTTTATATTTTACTATATTTTGTCCTTTACTCGTACTTATTAAATTATTGCTATCATCTATTACTACTTCACTGTCAAAATATACTTGACAAATATAATCCCCATCTATTGTTTCTATTACTGACCTTATTGAATCACTTGATTCTCCTCCTATTGAACCACACCATTCTAACTTTCCTTTATTTGTATACTTTATTATTATTCCATCAGAATGACCTCTATTGGTTAAGATATTATTTTTATCGACTTCTATTATGCTACTTGTAAAATATCCTCCTATTATATATCCTCCATCACTCGTTTCCGTTACTGATTTTATTATATCTGTATTTTCACCACCTATTGATGTACACCACTCTATTTTTCCGTCATTTGTATATTTTATTATCATCCCATCATCGCAATAATATCTATCACTGCTTGCTGTTTGGCTCACATTCATTAGCTTATGTTCATCATCTATAACTATTTCAAGACTTCTAAAATTTCCTGCTACTAAATATCCATCATCGCTTGTTTCTGCAACTGAATTTATTACATCTTTATCTGTTCCACCTATTGTTGCACACCACTCTACTTTTCCCTCTTGACTATATTTTATTATCATTCCATCATCAAAACCTCTATTTATTAACTCATGAGTAGTGTCTAATTGTATTGTACTGTTAAAATATCCTCCACAAATAAGTCCTTCATCTTTAGTTTCTTTAATTACATTTATATACACATTCTTATTAAGTATTTCAAACCATTCAATTTCTCCTGTGTCACTATATCTTATTATAATTGTTCCTTCTCCTATTTTTTTATCATTATCAAAATTTAAATAACCACCTTGAAAATTTCCAACAACTACAATTTTTCTTTCTTTTGTCTCAGTCACTAAGTTTATATAACTATGTCCAAAAGCACTTGTTCCTACTTTTGTACACCATTCTACTTTATACTGCACTTCTTTTTCATCTAATTTCTTAAATTTTATTAACATTCCTTCCTCGTAATATTGATCTCTATATAAAGTATGATTATCATCTAATTCTAATTTTTCACTTTTAAAATATCCACCTGCCAAAAATCCTCCGTCTTCTGTCTCTGCTACACAAGAAATGGATGAAGCACTACCCATCGTTTTAACCCACTCTATTTCAAATTTTTCATTTATTTTTTTATATTTTATTAATATTCCATCTTTTTTAGTTATTATCGTATGATTGTCATCCAATTTTAGCTCTATATTATTATTAATATTACAACAATCTCCACCAACTAAATATCCCCCATCACTAGTCATAACTATCGCATTAATAGAAAAATTTTCCGTCCCAACAAGTAATGCATTCCAGTCTACCATTGGTGAAACTCTTCCTTCTCTAGACTCCCCTATTCCAAAATATGTTTCATCTACTAAGGCATATTTTTCGTCTACTGCTTGTACTTCAACTGCTTTGTATAAGCCTTGTGGTAAATCTTCTGTTATTTCGCCCTTTGAATCTGTTGTTACTACATTATATTCCTTACCATCTATAATTTCTTTTTCTCCTATTAATTCCCCTTTGCTGTTTCTTGCAAGCTCAGTTGTACCATCCACATTATATATTACAAATTTTGTATTTGGTAATAATTTACCTGGTTCATCACCTGTTTCTCCCTCTTGCTTTGTTAGTTTAAATGACGGTGTATCTTCTAATGTTATTGTTATATTATTTTCATTTACCTCTACATTTTTTATTATTCCTTCTGTATTTTCTAAACTATATGTTCCATCTTCTGCTCTTGTTACTTTAAATTCTATATCTTTTAGTTTTGAATATCCAGCTGGTGCTAATACTTCTTGTAATATGTATGTTTGTTCTACTTGTTTTCTTTCCTCATATGCATAAAGGTTTGGTATTGTTACTTCTCCTGTTATTCCTGTTTCTTCTGTATCTGCTATTTTTCCTGTTTCATATCTTCCTAGTTCTTTTCCATCCTTTACTAATTTAAATTTTGCACCTGATAGTAATTTTTCTGGATTATCTTTTTCTATCTTCTTTATTGTTAAATTGTATGTTGGTATTTTTTCATCTTCTATTTTAAAATGTATTGTTGGTATTTCATCTTCTAATGTTGTTGTATTTAATTTTACTGGGCTTTCTTCTTGTGTTTGTGATTCTTCTATTATTTCTGCTACATATTGTCCTTCTTCATGTGTTACCATAAATTTTATTGGGCTCACTAAATAGTACCCTTCAGCAGTCTTTATTTCTTCTAGGGAATATTGTTCTCCAATTTTTAATCCTTTTACAGTTATTTTTCCTTCTTTATCTGTTGTTACTGTCTCTCCTTTTTCTGGTAATCCCTCTCCTATTAATTTGAAACGTACATATTTTAATATTTCCTCTGAGGTCTCTGACTTTCCTACCTTTGTTATAACCAAATTAGCCTTTACCTCATCTTGTACATCTAATTCTACTCTATAGTCTTTTTCTTCTTCCTTTATTGCTTCTAATCTCTTTGGTGTTCCATCTAATTTTTCTACTATTAAGGTTCCATTATCTTCTCTTGTTGTAAATTTTATTACTTCTTCATTTAATTCATATTCTTCTGGACTTTGTATTTCCTTTATGCAATATGTTCTTTCTACAAATAAATCCTTTAGTGTAAATGTTCCGTCTTTACTAGTTACTTTTGTTTTTCCTTCTTCTTCTCCATCTTCCCATACATAATATGTTGCTCCTTGTACTTTCTTTTGGGTATCTTTTTGATATTTTGTAACTTGTAAATCAAACTGCTTTGCTACTCTAAATCCTATTTTGTTTGGCTCTGTATTTGTTTTATATTTTCCATTTTCTGTTACTAAACTAAAGTATATTGCATGATGCGCATATGAAAATTGATTGTATTCTATTCCTTGTTGCAACTCTATTTCATATGTTATATGTTTTTCTACTGCTCTTGCAAATACGTAATCTCCAAAATCTATTAAAAATGATTTTACTTGTTCAAAATCTTGTGGATTTTGTGTCCATTCGTTATCTGTATTTGCTATATCATTTGTTACATCTGATTTATAACTATACCATATTGTTGCAACTTCTCTTAATTCATCTGGCAAAGTTATGCTTCCTTGTTTTAGTTTTGTATCAAATGTTGAATTTAAGTCTCTTCCACTTATTACATATTTGTTTCCTGTTGTTGGTATTTTTCCTAATACTCTTACTTCTGTTATATCTCCTGAATAGTTATTTAATACACTTATATCTAATGTTGCTTGTTTTTGTGATTTTGATACAATAGCTACTTGTGGTGCTACTGTTTCACTATTTTTTTCATTATAATTTTTGGCTGATTGTGCTGTTAATAATGATTGTGGGGCTATTAATTGTAAATTTACTGATGTATTTCCTATTATATCTTCTGTAGATAAATTGTTATTTACATCATATTTGTCTTGTACATTGTTACTATATTCTGTTCCTCTTTCATTATATGCATATAATACTACTGGTTCACTTCTTGTTGGTATTCTTGGGTCTGGTGTTACATTACAGTTTACTTCTATATTATATGTTTGTTCTTCTGCATTTTCTGTTAGTATTTTTATAAATATGTAATCTTCGTTTTCTCCTTCTCCATTTATTTCTGTCTCTTTATATTGCTCATAACTTAATATCTGCACTTTTTGGTTATCTACTTCTACACTATTTATTTCTACATCTACTATATCTTTTGGCATCTTTAATAAAAATGCGCCATTTACCCATTTTACTTCATTACTATCTTCATAATATTTAGCTTGTATCGTTAATATTTCGTTTTCTTCTGTTTCTTGTGTTGAAAGTGCTGTTTTACTTGCTGTTATTCCTACTTCTGTTACTGGTGCTTCATATAATGCTGAATCTATATCTGTAGTTATATACTCATCTCCTAAATATCCTGTTAATTGTGAACTTATGTGTTCTAATTCATCAAATTCTTCTTTTGAGTATTTTCCCAATATTGCGTCATCATCTATTTCTTTTACTAAGTATATACTTAATGATGTATTTGCACTTACTGTACTTGTTTGTACTTTTATATGTTTTACTCCCATTTCAAATCTATATGGGCTTGCTTGTGTATATTTACTCCAATTTTCCTTTGTAAATGTTTGCAATAATATTCCTGTTTCGTCATCATATACTTTTATTTCTCCATTTTCTCCTAACATAGTTTCTGGATCACTAAAGTATATTCCTACTGTTGCACTTATTCCTTCCATACTGTCTTCACTTTTATCTGTTTTTATAAACTTATCGTTACTGTTTGTATCTTTTCCATCTCTAAATGTCATTCCTACTTCTTCTGGGTTTGTTCCTGTGTATCCATACCATCTTACTGTGTAAAAATCATCTGTCTCACTCTCTGATATTCCATTATATATTTTTAATGGTTTTTCTTTTGATACTACATATCTTTTATATGGATGATACACATATTTTCCTACTTGCACATCAAATCTTGGATCAATTACTACTGGTCCTGATGCTGGTATTGGATCTCTATAATTTATTACTAATGTTGACTTTGCTGTGTTTGATACATATGGATTTTCAAATTCATCATTTGGGTTGTTATATCCTTTATATCTTGCTTTTACTGGTATTTTTAACTGAATTGTATCTACTCCTAATGAATCATATGCTTCTACTGGGTATATTACCTCTACTCCATATGTGTCTATTGGATATGATGTTATTTTTCCGCTTTCTTCATCTGCTGTTCCCATACTTTGTACTGTTAATATTCTTGTTTCTTTATCATATTCATATTTTACATTACTATTTGTTACTTTTACACTCTCTGGTGCTAAGTCTCCTAATAATGGTATTTCTACTTCTATTTCTGATTCTTTTAGCTTTAACATTTTCTTTGTTTCTTCTAAGTATATATTAAATCCTAATTTTATTTGATTATTTTCTCTATCTATACTATTTGATAAGTTATATTTTGTTTGACTTAATTGTTTTATTGTACAGCCTACTGATCCATACCAGTCCATGTCAAATTCTACTGTCTTTATTATCTCTCTTTCTTTTTCTGTTCCATCTGCTAATGTTTCTACATGTGTTCCTGTTAACGTTACAGTATTCTTTTTACTATAATTATTTTTATTACTTCCTATTGCACTTGCTTTTGATGTCTTTGTATTATAATTTCCACTCTTTACTATTCCCATTAACATCTTTTGGGTTCCATTTTGTATTTGTTTTAATTCTATCTCTCCTGTGTTACTTCCTACGTAATTGTTTTTTACTTCATTATCTTTTACTATGGCTGTTTCAAAATAAAAGTTTCTATCTCCATTTAATGTTATTTTTGCTCCATCTTTTAAATAGCCATTATCTACTACATTTAGCTCTATATATAGAGTATCTTGCTTTCCTATTTCTCTACATGTTCCTCTTACACTTTCTGCATAGCCATCTCCTGTTATATCTCTTAAAAAGAAGGCATCAAATTGTACATATGGAAATATATCATTTTCATATTCTGTGTCTGGATATTTTTCTTTATCTATTTTTATTCCTTCTTCTCCTGGTTTTACTTGAGCATATTCCATTGCTCTTGCTAGCTCTGGATATGCACCTGTATTTATATTTTGAGGAGCTTTATTGAATGCATTAAATATGGTAGCTACCAATATTGCTATTACAATTACTGGTAGTATTAATTTTGGCACTATTTTATATACTTTTTCTTTTGTTGTTTGTGCATTTGATAATTGCGATTTTTTTTGTTTTAATTCTAACCTTGTTTGCTCCTTCTTCTCTATATTACTTTGATTTTCATTTTGTTCTTTTCTCATCTGTTTTTCCCTCCATAAAAGATAATATATTTATATTTATTTTGACATATATTTATATTACTTGTAAATGGAGGTTTTCGCCTCTTTCTAGCACTACCCGAGCTTTTATTTACGGAAATACATTTTGAGTAAAATTTTACATTTATATATCTTTTTAGCCGTTTATTTGTAATATTTTTTTGCTTTTTATTAAGACAAAATTAAAGTAACCTTACGGATGTAATATTTTTATCAAATATTACATCTGTAAGGTTACTTTTTTTATTTTGAAAATTATTTTAAATTTAGTGTTTTAAACTATTTAACACTGACCCTAATAGTTTACTGCCTCTAATAGTTTAATGCTTATTTATATACATATTGTTGAGGATTTATTTGTGTACCATTTTGTCTTATTTCAAAGTGTAAATGGTTACCTGTTGAGTTTCCTGTTGAGCCTACTGCTGCTATTTTATCTCCTGCTTTGACTACTGTACCAACTGATGTATATATTTTACTGCAGTGACCATAGTATGTTTGTATTCCGTTTTTGTGAGAGATTATTACTAGGTTACCATATCCACCCATCCAGCCCGCATAGGTTACTGTACCGTCTGCTGCTGCAACTATAGTTGATCCTCCTGGTGCACCGATATCTATACCTTTATGGTTTCCTGATACTATTGCAGTTGCTTGCCTATAACCAAACCTAGAAGTGATAACCCCCGATACTGGTTTTACTGCAAAGTATACACCATCTAATGTTGATGCTCTTTTATTTTCTTCATATATGACTTGCTCTTTTAATTCTTCTTCCATTGTTGATACTGCTGATGCTAATTCTACTGTTCCTAAACTGTCAAAGTCTTTTGTAAATGTTTCTTGTACAGATATTTCTGTTTCTGTTAATTTATCTTTATATTCTTCCTTTAAGTTTGCAACAGCTTGCTCTGCTTCTTCTTGTGTATTCACATATGTTTTATTCTCACCATTTACTGCTATAGCATACGCCCTATATGTTGTAACTGAACTTTCTTTTAATTTTGTAAATATTTCTTCTTCATTCGTTTCTTCTAAATCTACTAATGTAAATTGATATTCTGGCTTAACGTCCATATCTACATAAGCTACTCTTACATCATCTGGGTTTAGTATTTCTTTATCTATTAGTTTTTCAAATTCTTCTTTGTTTGCCACATATCCAACTTCTTGGTCATTTATTTTTACTTTATATGCTACTCTGTATTTTATTAAGGCTATTCCAAAAATTATAACGAATGTTACGGCTAATAATCTGATGAGTTTAAACATTTTCTTTGTATAATTTTTTAGTTTTATGTTTAAAATTGTTTCCACTCTCCTTTTTATTGTTGCTTTAACCCCTTTTAATTTTTATTTTCGTTTTGCTTTTTATTATCATTTTTTATTGCATTTGTGCTTTTTGCTATTTTTTTATTTTTGTTTTGCATTTTCTTACCATTTTTTACAACACATTTATTATACCATATATTATATTCAATTTCAAGTTTTATATTCCTTTTGTGTCAAATTTTGCCGTTTTTTCTGTATATTTCAGTATTTCCGTAGATTTATATTTTTTATTTATTTTGGTAATTTTCCATGTTTTTACTATACATTTTTATTGTATTTTTACATTAATTTCATATAATATTTATATGCCAATATTCTTTTCGCTGATTCGTTTATTCTTTCTTCTGATATTTCATTGTTTTTTACTGCATTTATAACTGCATTTCTTTGCGTTTCATAGTCAGATGTTAATATTATATCATTTCCTGCCTGTACTGCTATAACTGCTAATTTTTCTTTACTTGCGAATTTTGTTGCTGCATCCATTGCTAGGTCATCTGTCATTATTAATCCTTCAAATTTTAGCTCTTTTCTTAATATTTCGTGCATTTTACTTGAAAGTGATGCTGGATAATCTGCATCTATTGAGTTTACTTTATTGTGGCTTACTAATATTGATTGTACTCCAGCTTCTATACCTGCTTTAAATGGCAAGAAGTCTGATTTTTCAAATGTTTCTAAACTTCTATTGTCTACTGTTACCTCTGTGTGGCTATCTTTGTTGTTTCCGTAGCCTGGAAAGTGTTTTAATGTTCCTGCTATATTTTGACTTTTCATTGCATTTACAACTGTTTTTACATATTCTGATGTTTCTTCTGCTCCTTTTCCAAAACTTCTTGAATATATAAAGTCTGATGAGTCTGTTGAAACGTCTGATACTGGCGCTAAATTCATGTTTATTCCTAAACTTAATAATAATTGTGATTTTTCTATTGCATCTGTTCTTATTTTTTCAAGTCCACCCTCTTTATATAATTGCTGTGGTGATTTAAATTTGCTTTCTGCCAAATTTTTATTTGAACTAACTCTGCAAACTAAACCTCCTTCTTCATCTACACCTATTATCATTGGTATTTTGCTCGCATTTTGATAGCTTTGTATCATATTTATTACTTGCTGTTTTGTTTTTCCTTCAAAGTCTCTTCCAAATAGTATATATCCTCCCGGTTGATATGCACTTATTTGCTCTACTGCACCTGATGATGGACATCTTGCCATAAACATTTGACTTATTTTTTCTTCTAGTGTCATTTGTTTTAGCTTTTCTTCTGCTTTTTCATAATAACCTTGAAATAATGTTTCCTCTGTTCCTGATGTTTTCGTTTCTTGGTCTTGATTATTATCATTTTGTGTATTTTCGTTTACTTGTGTATTAATATCTGCTTGGGCGTTTTCGTTTATTTGTGTATTTTCATTTAATTGTGTATTATGATTTAACTGTTTATCATCATTTAACTGCGTGCTTTCTTTATTTAGTATTATTGCTAAAGTTATTAATGTTGCAACTACTAAAATTATAAAAATTACCACTAATATTTTTACAATTTTTGATTTTTTCATTTTTCGTTCCTTTCTCATTTCATTTTTTATATCTTATCATTTTACATTTTTTAAATCAACTGTTTCATAATTATAATTGGGCAAATATATATAGGTCAAATTTGGGCGTTTCTAAATAAAGACGCCTAGAATATCTTTATTTTGTTTTTGTCAACAAAATTATATTCTAGGCATCTTTACTTTTTTATTAATTTGTTTTATACAATTTGATTATTTTTTCCTACTTATATTTATCTTTTTCATTGGTATTCCTCTTTCTTTATTGTATTTTTCATATAAGTATACTAGTACAAACAATCCTATTGCCAATCCTGCTCCTGTTATCATTAATATAATGTTTTCTTCCATACCTGTTTTGATACTTGTTATTAATTCTGCTGTTGATGTATTGTCTTCTTCAGTTGTTTCTTCGAAGTTTGCTGGATTTTCTGTATCTACTACTTTTACAGTATTATCAAATACTCCAAAGTTTGATTCTCCATTTATCCACTCTATTGCTACTTCTAAATCTTTTGTTTCTCCTGCTTTTAACTCTACTTCTGTTTCTAAATTTCCATCTGATGTTTGTGCCCAGTAGTCTGCTACATTTATTAACTTGTATCCTTGTGGTAACATTTCTACTACTTTTGCTTTTCCGTCGATTTCTCCTGTGTTGCTTACTTTTATTGCATATGTTACTTGTAGTTTTGCATATGGTATTGTTGCTGCTACTATTTCTACTTTCATTGATTTGTTATTTGCCATATTCTTTACTTCACCATTTAATATTACACTCTTGAATACTTTTTCTACACTAAAGTTGAATGGTTTCTTTTGATAATAGTAGATTACTGTGTCTGACTCTTCCGTCAACTCTCCTTCTGCATTTTCTGGTACTTTCACTAAATTGTAATATGGTATGTCTTCTGGTGTTGTTTCATATTTGTCTCCTACATATCCATTTATATCATATCCATATGTTTTTTCTTCTACTGTTCCGTCTTCATTTGTTTCTTCATATGTTATTTCCTCACCTGTGTCTACATCTACATGTTTTACTTTTATTGTTCCACTTGGTATTCTTTCATAATAGTATGTTACTATTATTGTATCATTTACTATATATCCTGGATCTGTTGGAGCTTTAGTTAAATCTTTTTCTACTTTCATTTTTCCTACTGCATTTTCTGGCTCTTGCTCGGCTGATCTATAGTTTTTAATTTCTTTTCTTTCTGTTTCATATGCCTCTCCAGCTAAACCTTCTATTAATTCTTCGTCTGCTAATACCTTTTCTGTTTCTTTTTCTAAGTATCTTACTATTACTTTTGCTGGTATTCTTCTATATACATATACAACTTCTTTGTCTTCTTTTGTCATTGTACCTTCCTTGTCGCCTTGTACTTCTACCAATATATAATCTTCAAATTCCTTCTCTTCTGTTGTATATGGATCCCATATTTTTCCGTCTATTACTATATCTTCATCTAAAGGATTTCCGTCTTCATCTTGATATTTTACTACAACTTTTGCTGGTATTCTTGTATAATAGTATACTACTTCTTGATCTTCTTCTGTTATTACTCCTTCTGTATTGTTTGTATGCTCTACAAATATGTAGTTTTCTATATCTTTTTGCTCTGTTTCATAATCTGTTCCTACTTTTCCTGTTATTTCATAATTGTATGTTTTTTCTTGCTCTTGTCCATTTTCGTCTATTTCTTTATATGTTATATCTTCTTTAGAGTCTATATCTACATACCTTACTATTACTTTTCCGTCTATATTAATTTCTGTTTCATATGTTGTTTCTTTTTCGTCTTTCTGCTCAGTTTCATATAGTTCTATTCTTCCTTTTACTTCGTTTACCATATTTTCTTGTGTTGCGTCTAGATCCTTATATACTAATGAAATTTCTTTTGTTATATCTACCAAACTTGTTCCATCTTTTCCTACATTGATATGTTGTAAATCATCTTCCCATGTTATTGTCTTTTCTAGCCTATCATATGTTCCTCCTGCTAAATCATATGGCTTTTCTTCGTCTATTTCATATGGTAATGTGTCTACTATTATTACTTTTCCTTCTCCTATATAATCTGTTATTTCTGCTGTAAAGTGAATTTTGTAATTTACTATATCTCTTGATGAGGTTATTTCTTCAGTTCCCTCTTTTGTAATTTCTGTATTTAAGTCTGTCTCAAATAGTTTATATGCATTCTTTACTCTTACCACATAATTTGTTGCTTCATCTGTTTGGTCTTCTAAGTTTACTATTTCTGGTGCTTCATAGTATTCTAAGTCGTTTTCTTCTACTTCACTTTCTGTTATTACATATTCTAGTTTTCTTCCTGTTTCATCATATTTTGGTAAATCTGTTTCCTCATATGTCCAGCTATTTTCTTCGTTTAGCTCTACTGTCTTTCCTTCTTCACTTAATATTCCGTCTAATTGTTCGTTTAGTTTTTCATCTAGCTCATCATTGTTTTCAAATACTATGTCTTCACTATTTTTTTCTTTTATTGTTATTAATACACTTTCTGGTCTATGTTCTTTTAAGTTATCGTTATCCTGCCATATTTTCTCTACTTTTAAGTTTGCCTTATACTCTTGTTTTACTACTTCTTCATCTGTTACTTCTTTCTCTACTTGTTCTTCTCCTGGATCCTTTGAATGATTTTCTGGATAATATACTTTTGTTCTTCCTGTTACTTCATTTTCTATGTCTTTTGTTACGTCTTGGTCTACATATACTATTTGAATTTCTTTTACAAATTCTATCGTATATGTTCCATTTTCGTAAACTCCTCCTTCGTATTCTCCTTCTTTATTTGCATATGTGTCTATTCCTTCTATTGTTTCTGTCCATGTAATAGTATTGCTTTCTTTTTCATATACTCCACCACCAAAGTTTACTAATTTATTATATATATCTATTGCATATGGTAATGTATCTACTATCTCTATTGTTGC
>CANQRI010000112.1 GCA_947626235.1 uncultured Clostridia bacterium
CAAATATTTTTTAGTTGGGACATTTTCTCATTTCTTTAATTAAGACATTATCACATTTCTTTCATAAAAATAATGCAAAATGTAAAAAATCTCTTTTCATACTAAAATACATGTGATATAATAACCTCACCAAGAATTTGGGAGGATGTCAAATGAAATTTAAAGATTATTATAAAATATTAGGGTTAGAAAATAACAAAGTAACCATAGAAGAAATAAAAATAGCATTTAGAGAACAAGCAAAAAAATATCACCCAGATGTAAGCACAGACATAATTTCAGAAGAAAGGTTTAAAGACATAAACGAAGCCTATAGAATACTATCACAACCAGCCAGCAAAAGAAAATACGACAGAATATGGTATTCTAATGTAGGAAAAAGAAAACAAAAGCAAGAAGGCGGAAGAGAAAAAAAGGCAAGTTTTTACAAAATACTATTCGGAGAAAAAGAAACAAAAACCGAAAAAACAAAAAATAACAAACAAGCTCAAAAAGGTGAAAACATAGAAACAGAAGTAAAAATAAATGTAGAAGAAGCATACTATGGTGCAAACAAAAAAATATCATTAAGAGCAGTAGACGGAAAAATAAAAACATTTACCATAAAAATACCAGCAGGAATACGAAACGGGGAAAAAATAAGACTAATAGGTCAAGGAAAAACAGGGCAAAATGGAGGCAAAAACGGAGATTTATTTATAAAAATAAACATACAAGACACAAAACAATATAAACTAAAAGGCTATGACATATATGCAAACATATTAATAACACCATGGGAAGCAGTATTAGGAACAAAAAAACAAATACAAGGAATAAGTGAAGACATAAAACTATACATTCCACAAGGAACAAACAGTGGAGAAAAAATAACAATAGCAGGAAAAGGTTACAAAGACGGAAAAGGAGGAAGAGGGGATTTTATAGCTCAAATAGAAATTGTAATACCTAAAAAACCTTCAGAAGAGGAAGTTGAATTATATAAAAAATTAAAAGAAATATCAAAAATTGAACCAATAAGCCAAATGAAACAATAATCAACAAAAAGTATTGACATAATAACTAAAAAATTGTATAATAATTAATAGTTGTTAAACTGAAGAAAAAGGTTCAAAGAGAAGGGGAAAGAAATGGAAAGTATACAAGGAAAATATTTTAGTATAACAGATCCTCAAGGTGTGAACACAGTAATATATAGAATAAACAAAACAGAAAAGCAATATTTAGACGTAGCTCCAAAATATACAGTAGAAAGGCTAATATCATCAGAAGAAATAAATGGCAGTGTAAAGAAAAAAACATTCTTTATAGATGAGCCAGAATACGAAGAGCAATTAGTATTTCTATCATTTGGAAAAGAAAGAGTGGTAGTAAATACAGGTCGCCTAGAAGACGACAAAGTAAAATTATCAAAAAAACCATTACCAATAAAATTTGAAACATTATATTCTGAAGAAGAAACAGAATATAAAGAATTCAAATATACACCAAACTTAAAAAGGCCAATATCAATAATAGACCCAGAAACAACAGAAGAAATAAAACCAATATTATATATAGATAAAGAAACAAATGAAGTAAAAGGAAAATGTAAGTTAAAACCAAATAAGTCATATTTCGCATTTGAAATAAGAGACAAAAACTAAAAAGGGGGATTATTAAATTATGAATCAAACAAATGGAGATTCAAACAAGCAGATAGTAATTACAACATTATCTACAAAAGTAAATGAAAAAGGAAAAGATATTTTCAAAGTAATAAGTGGAGGAAAAAAAGAATCTGAAATAGGTATAGACACTGTAGAATTTAAATTAGAAGAAGGAAAACTAAACTCAAACAATACTTTAGAAAAAGCAAATGGAGCAATAGTAAAATTTGAAGGATATGATACATTAGCTAAAACTAGAGAAAATAGAAAAAGAACTATAATGAGGTATCAAGAATTATTAAAACAATTAAAAGGCAAAGAAGATAACTCAAAAGTCTTATAAAACAAAAGAAGAGGTGTAAAATAACCTATGGAAAAATTAAAAAAGGTAATAAGTCAAAGTAAAATAGTAATATTAATAATAACAGTACTATGGATATTTTTAGCCATAGTACTTGTTTCGCCTATAGCCAGTTCAATAACAGAATCAACAGCTACAACAGGGGTATTTAATTTCAATACATTTCTAGAAAAATTAATACCAAATTTTATGAGCTTTTCATCAATAACAAAAGTATTTGGTGAACAATACATAAACACATTTCTTTCATGCATGATGTACTATACAATTGCATTCATAATATTTTCAATAATAGGTTTTATAAAATCAAAGCCAAAAGGAGACTATTATGATAAAGAGCATGGTTCAAGTGATTGGAGCGAGCATGGAGCACAATATACAGTACTAACAAAAAATAAAGGAATAATACTTGCAGAAGACAACTGCTTACCAGTAGATAAAAGAGGAAACATAAACACCCTAATAGTCGGAGGTTCAGGATCTGGTAAATCATCAGCATACTCATTTCCAAATGCTTACCAAATGTTAGGTTCATATGTATTCACAGATCCAAAAGGAGAAATATACGACCAAACAGCAGGATACTTAAAACAACATGGATATGACATAAAAGTATTAAACTTAGTAAATCCGGCAAACAGTGACGGCTACAATCCACTAATGCACATATCAAGTGAGCTAGACGTAGACGTTATAGCAAATACCGTAGTAAAAGGTCAAGGAGCAGAAAGCAAATCAGACCCATACTGGGACGACATGGCAGAAATGCTATTAAAAGCATTAATATATTATTTAATAGCAACAAGGCCAGAGCAAGAGCAAAGCTTAGCAAGCTGTTCAGAATTAGTAAGAGCAGCAAACAATAACGGAGGAAGCAACTTACTTACAGAACTTATAAACCAACTACCATACGACCATCCAGCTAGAATGTACTATAAATCAATAGAAATAGCACCAGAAAAAACATATGGCTCAATCCTAAGTTCATTACAATCAAAACTAGGAAAATTCGACTCAAAAGAAATAGCAGAAGTAACATCAACAGACACAATAAACTTTGAAAGCATAGGAAGCAAAAAAACAGCAGTATACGTAATATCATCAGACACACACACAGCATACGACTTCTTACTTACAATATTCTTCTCACAAATGATACAACAACTATACAACTTTGCAGACTTAAATGGAGGAAGATTGCAAGTACCAGTATTCTTCATACTAGACGAATTTGCAAACATAGGAAGAATACCAGACTTTGATAAAAAAATATCAACATCAAGAAGTAGAGGAATACAATTCAGTGTTATATTACAAAACTTAGATCAACTAGAAGCAGTATACGAAAAATCATATGAAACAATAATAGGAAACTGCGACACACACGTATTTTTAGGAAGTAACTCATACAAAACAGTAGAATACTTCTCAAAAGCACTAGGAGAAAAAACAATATCAAGAGAAAGCAAATCAGTAAATAGAGATAAATTTGCTCACAAGCAAGGATTTAACGATTCAGAACAAATAATGGCAAGAGCATTAATGACGCCAGACGAATTAAGAAGAATGGACAATGACCTTTGCATAATATTTGAAAAAGGAATACGACCAGTAAAAGCACCAAAATACTATTACTTTAAACATCAAAAAATGTACAAAGAATTGCAACAAGTAAGATTAAACCATAATAACTTCGATGCAGGAGTAAGAGGAGAATGGAGAAAATTCAATCCATATAATCCATATGTAGAAGATAACAGTAAAAAACAACAAAATCTAAAAGTAGAATCATTAGATGATTTATTTGAAGAAGATACAACATCAACACCAGCAAACGCAACAGTAAGTAAGTCACAAGACTATATGAATAATGTACAGGAAAAAATGCACATGCAACCAAATAGCATGAACAATGAAATAAATAATATGAGTAATGATTTCTTTGCAGAAAATGAACCATTTGGCACAAACGCAAATACAAGTAACCAAAACACAAACAACTTTGAAGAAAGCGTGGAACCATTTACAGACGATATTCAAAAAGAATTAGAAGCAAAATTTGATGAACTATTTGGTCCAATGGACGCAAATTAATAAAATAAAAACCGACATAAAACATAACTTTATGGATATAGCATTTTATCAAAAGGTTATATCCGTAAGGTTATTTTTATTTTTGCCCTTTTATATAATAAAAAATATTACAAATATAAAGCTAAAAAGATATGAAAATGTAAAACTTTACCAATACTGTACTTCCGTAAATAAAAACTAGAAAGAAGCCAGAAAATAGAGAAAACAGCCATTTACAAGTAATATAAATATATGCCAAAATAAGTATAAATATATATTATCTTTTATGGGGGTAAAGAAAATGTTAAGGAAACAAAAGGAAAGCGAAAATGAATTAAACGAGACAAATAAAAGAAAGGAAAAAGTAAGCTTAAAGCAAAAAATGCAAAACTATAAGTCAAGAATAAATGGAAGACCTCAAGTAAGCGAAAAAATGTTTGTCGGGGGGGGGGGTACGGATTAACAACACAGAAACCATTAAAAAAATTATCAAAACTAATTTTACCAATAGTAATAATAACAACATTAGTAGGTGCACTATGTGGAGTCATATTTAGTAATCTAAAAACTGAAGATACGAAAATATTAGACCCAGAGCTTGCATTGTCAATGGATTATCCACAAGTAAAAGACGGTGACGAGAACATAGAAGAAATATTAGATGAAAATGGACAATCTTATGTACAATTTGACGCATTCTTTTTAAAAGACTTAACAGGAGATGGAATAGCAGAAAGTGTACGTGGAACATGCAAAGAAATAGGAGTAGATGATACTTTGTATATTGAACTTAATGTTCGCAACAAAGGACATTTAAAACAAGGTGCAACAATAACAATCAATAAGGATAGAAACTTTAAATTTAGAACAGCTATAGTAGAAGATAATATAGTAAGTCAAAATTATATAGGAGAAGACATAGAAAAGATAGTATTAAATCAAATAGATGTAGGAACGCAAAAATTATTACAAGGAAAAGTAATAAGTAATATAGGAAACAATATACATAATTATCGAAAAGAAAATAGTATAAAATTTACAGGAATATATGTAAATGAAACAGGAGAAGAAATACCAATAGAAAAAGAAGTAAAACTCCAAGTAGATTGGCATGGAGAAGTAAAAGCAAAAATAGCAGATGTGCCATATTATGATAGAACACCAGATATAAATAATGCAATAGATGAAGAAAATCAAACATTTACAGTAGAACACACAATTGACATGTATGATGAAAACAAGCAATTAATAATAAAAAAAGCACACATAGAAGGAAAAATTCCAGACATGAATGGATACAATCCAATAGATGTAAAAATAACAGGAACAGACATAAAATTAACATATAATGATGATACAAGAGACTTTATAATAGAAAAAGAAGCACAAGTAGATGAAGAAAGTGGAAATATAATAAAACAAGCATATGGAGAAATTGAAAATGGATATAAACATAATAAAATTAATATAACCATAAAATATTCATTAGATGCATATAAAAGTATAGGTGAAGATGCGATACTTACAGAATTAACAGTAAGTGGATATTATGAAGGATATAATATATATGATACAACAGAATTTGAAAATCCACATGTATCAGAAATAGACACCAACACATTAGTAAGAACATATAGAAGTCCATCAGGATATATATTTCAATGCAATGTATACATAGGAGAAAATGGTGTAATTTTAAAAAATAAACCATTAAATATATATAATGGAATTTCTGAAAATGAAGTAGACGATACATATAATGTAATATGGAATGCTCAAACTGGCACAGAAAGAACAAAAGGAATAATAATGAAAGAAACAGTAACTGATAATAAATATGTATCAGATCAATTTATAAAAAAAGATGGTTCACTTGAAAGTATGGAAAACATAACTTCTAATATAGGAATAAGATTTAGGAATAATCCAGAAAATATGTTAGGAGAAAATGGATGGATAAAAGTATATGATGATGAAACAGACATGTTATTAGAAACATTTACTAAATCAACATGGACAAACTATATATCAGATATGTTTAGATTTGAAATGCCAATAAAGCACATTAGAATAGAAACAAGTGAAACAGAATTAAATGAAAGTTTAAGTATAATATGTGTAAAAGAGATAGATGTACAAACTATAATAGACAATTATACAAAAGAACAATTTTATGAGCTTGAATATATAAAAACACAGCTAGAGGGAGAAATAGAAATATTAGAAGGAACATCAAAAGTAAAAAATACAGATGTAGATAGAGCTGAATATAGAGGGCCAAAATCAGCTATGGCAATGACTACAGACACAAAAGTAATTTCTACACAAAAAACAAAAGAAAATGTTCAACTTAATTTATGGGCAGGATACACATCTGAATTATGGACAAATGGAGTATTTTTAATAAAAATGCCAGAACATATCGTAGATGTAAAAATAAATAGCATTACTGTAGCACAAGAACCAATAGAAGATTATGAATTATACGAAGAAAACCATATAATATTTATAAAAATAAGAACACAAATAGAAGAGCCAAGAGATTACATTATACGAATAAACTGTGATTTAACAGCAGATCCAAGGATGACTACAGCAACAGAATTTATAGAGGCATATGGATATAATGAAATAGCAACAGAATATAGAGATCCTGCAAAAGACATATATGATATAAATGAAAATTTAAATACAGAAGAAAACGTAGAAAAAGATACACTAGGTATTAGTTTAATAGCACCAGGTTCGCTTATAACAAGTGAAACCATTACTAATTATGATAATAAAGATAGCATAACAATAGCTCCACAAATTGCAAAAATATTAGGAACTCAAAATACAGCAGATATAAGCGTTAATATAGGCAATAATTATGCAGGTATAATAGACGAAATTATGATTTTAGGTAGAGTGCCATATGAGGGAAATAAATACGCTATAAACGGAAATGACATGAAATCTAGTTATACTGTAACTATGCAAGACACAGGAATTATTGTACCAGAAAAATTGAAAAATATAGCAAAAGTATATTATAGTGAAAATGGAGAAGCAACAAAAGATTTAAAAAATTTAGATAACAAATGGACCGATACACCAGAAGATTGGAACGAAGTAAAAAGCTATTTAATAGATTTAGGAGAATATAAATTAAACGAAAATGATAAATACGAATTTAAATATACAATAAAATTACCAGAAGAAAGGGTATATGAAAAAGTTACATATAGTCATCATGCGGTATACTTTAGTTTAAACACGACAGAAGGTAAATATAGAACAGATACAGAACCTAATAAAATCGGTTTAGAAATGTCTGCACCAAAATATAATTTAGAGCTTACGAAATATCAAGAAAACAAAGAAAAAGTAATAAGTGGAGCAACATATTCTATAAAAGATGAACAATTTAATACAAAAACAGCAGTAACAAAAGAAAATGGTATTTTAACAATGTCAGGCTTAAGTGCAGGAAAAACATATACAATAAAAGAAATAAAAACACCAGAAGAATATGAATTAAATGAAGAAGAAATAAAATTTACAGTTGTAGAAGAAAATGTAGGAATTTTAAAAGGAAACTTAATTAGTGGAAACATAAAGGGTGACATATCAATAATACAAGCACAAGAAGATGAAATAGCCAAAGTACAAATTCAAGTAGAAGACAAAGTAAAAGCAAATGTAAAAATAGTAAAAACAGCAACAGGAACACAAGATTATTTAAATAATGTAAGATTCAAAATAACAGGAAAAAATTATGAAAGTGGAGCAACAAAAATAACAAATGATAAAGGAGAAATAGAATTTAAAGGATTAACAATAGGAGAAGAATACACATTAGAAGAAACAAGAGCAGAAAATTACTATCTTATGAAACCTATAAAATTCAAAGTCGTAAAAAGTGAAGAAAGTTATGTTGCTAACATAGTAGAACCACAAGAAGGACTAGAAAACATAATAACAATAAATGAAACCACAATAGAAAGTGAAATACCAACAATAAATTTTGCTATAAAAAATGAAGCAATACCTAAATATAATTTAACAATAAAAAAAGTAGAAAAAGGAACAGAACAAATTATTGAAGGAGTAAAATTTAAATTATATAAAGAAAAGAAGGAAATAGGCGAATACACTACTAATGATCAAGGACAAGTTACAATACAAAATTTAAACTTATATGAAGAAACTAGAAAAATAGACCAAACATATATATTAAAAGAAGTAAATTCAACAGAAGGATATTCTAATATAAGAGACATAACATTTAAAGTGGAAAACTTAAATGGTGTATTAACTATGAATGTAATAAGTGGACAAATAAAAGAACAAACAGCAAATGATAATACAATTACAATTACAATAGAAAATGCACCAATATTCAAACTAGTAAAAAAAGATGCGGAAACACAAGAAGGAATAGAAAATGTAAAATTTGCAATTTATAATGCAAGTAACAATGAACCAGCAAAAAACGGAAAAGGAGAAACAATAGGTCAAAAAGAAACAATAAATGGAGAAGAATGTTATGTAGTTACAACAGACGAAAAGGGAGAAATAGTAGAAAGTTTAGCAGCTGGAGAATATAATGTAGTAGAAATGCAAGCACCAGAACAATATGAAATGGGTACTTTAGAAGAAAGAACACATAAATTTGCATATAATATACCAGTTCCAACACAAAAAGAATTAAAAGTAGCAGATGGTGAAAATATAGGATCAAATGATGATGATAGTATAAAATATGTGGAAACTACGCCAGATGGTGGATATGTAATTTTAGGGGAATATAAAGGACAAAGTGTTGCTTTACCAGATGGTAGTACATTAGAAGGAACAGATAGTGGTAATTATGGATATGTTATAAAATTTGATCAAAACGGTGATATTGATTGGAAAAAAAGTATTAGCGGTACAAGTGCATATGGATTATCAGTAACACCAGGAGGAGCAATATATTTTAAGATAGGTAGTACTCTATATAAGTATGATAAATATGGAAATGAAGAATGGAAAAAAAATATAACGTATACAGATATACAAGCTACAAAAGATGAAGGATTTGTTATAATAAGTAACAATGGTTCTTATATGAGTTCAACAAAATATAAAATATATGTAGGTAAATTTGATAAAGATGGTGTATTAGAATGGTCTAAAGAAGAAGCTACAAATACTAACAATGATTATCGTAAAAGAGATGAAAGAGCAAATGCAGTAACACAGTTGGATGATGGGCACATTGTTGTAGTAGGTACTTTTGCAGGAAGAGAAATGACACTTTCAAATGGAAGATCTATATATAGCAAAACTTGGGATGATAGTATAATGGCTAATACCGGCAATGCTAATGGATTTACGATAGAATATGATGAGAATGGTAGTATATGGAGATATGATTCAGATGCTTCAAGAGAATATGGTTATTATGATGAATGGCTTGATTATTCAATAACAAATATCCTAAAAAAAGGCAATAGCTATATGACGATTTATACTACTACTTATGTAGATGGAAGCCGTCAGATAACTACTCATATAGGAAATCATACATCTACAGGAAATACTTGTACCAAAATTACTAATGATGGTGGATATATAATACTAGATTTAGCAGATAACTATATATATAAATATAACAGTAATGATCGTTTAGAATGGAAAACAGAAGGATTTGCAGGCATGAAGGATATATGTCAAATAAATGATAACAATTATGTTATAGTAGGAGAATTTTCAGATGAAATATCACTATATAATGAAACATTGAATAGTTCTGGAGGTAAAGATGGGGTAATAAGCTTTTTGCATGAAACAGATGTGCCTATAGAAGGAATACCAGTAGTAGAAGAATTAACAATTGAGAATAATCTAAAAGAATTTAAAATTACAACAGCAGTTGAAAGTGTAAATGGCGAAAAAGGTGGAAATATTTCTGGAGAAGGAAATGATGCATTTGAAACTGTACAGTATGGAAAGAATGTAGAAGGTCAAATAGAAATGACACCAAACGAAGGATATGAAATAGTAAAAATAACAATAAATGGAGAAGAACAAGAATTTATAACAGAAGGAGGAACATATATATTACCACAAATCACAAATGTAACAGAAAACAAACATATAGTAGTAACATATATGAAAACAAGTAATAAATTAACAATTAAAAAGAAAGATAAAAACGATAATAAAGTATTAGCAGGAGCAAAATTTAAAATAGATCAAATAGAAACTAGACAACCACCTAGTGAAGTAATAGGATCAATAGTAAATAATGGAGCAGAATATGCAAAAGCAGATACAACACAAGAGGTGTCACAAAGTGTAATAGGAGAAATGATAAAAAATGGAAATGACTGCATGATTCCAGATATAGAAAATCCAAAAGAAGGAAAACTTGGCGCAAAAATAGATGATAATACCTGGTATTTTGATCAAAATGAAGATGGTACACTTACATCAAATAATGGAATGATAAAATATCCAAGTGGAGGATCTACTTTTGGGCATTCAAACACAACAGCACATTCATATTATGAGATAGATTTAACAGGTTATTCAGACGAAGATTTAGTAGTTGTAATAGAAGCAAAAGTATCAAGTAGCCGTTGGGACTATGGGTATGCAACAATAACAAATTCAAAAACTATGCCATCTTATAGTGATAGTAATGGAAAATTTATGTATATTTCAGGTGAGACATCACGTAGAAGCTATGTATCACAAGTATTAACTAAAGGAACAAAAAATTATTTGCATTTAGGATATTATAAAGATCATAGTGGTGATGATGGAGATGATAAGTTAACAATATATAGTGTAAAAGTTTGTGGACAAATTAGTGGAAAATACTTTTTTGAAGGTTCAGGAACAGGGCCATATACATCCAATAATGCAGGAAGAATGAATACACAGGCAAATACATGTATACCAATAAACTTAAAAGAGCTTTCAGGAAAATATCATTTAATAATTAATGCAGAAATATCTTGTGAAAGTAAAGATTATTCTGATTATAAAAACGATTATGGATATATAGTAATAAAAGATGATGCAACTATACCTACTAGTTCATATAATGGAAATTATGTAACAGGAGAGTTATGTGGAATAGGATCAACTACAAAATATGAAAAAGTATTAGATGGTGGAAAAGAATACTTTTTAAATTTCGTATATTATAAAGATGACGATAATACAAGGGAGGCTGGAAATGACAATTTTACAATACATAGTATAAATATATATAAAGAAATAACAAACACATATTATTTTGAAGGTTCAGAAACAGGACCATATATATCAAATAATATTGGTATAGCAAGTACAACAGCAAATTCATATATACCAATAAATTTAAGTACACTTTCTGGAACATATCAAGTAACAGTAAATGCAGAGGTATCAAGTTCAGGAAGTGGAGATTATGGTTATGCAGTAATTACAACTACAACATCTAGACCAAGTTATAATTCAGGAACTAGTGTAACAGGACGAATATATGGACAACAAGGGGCAAAAAATTATACCGCAGTAATAAACGGAGGGTATGAATATTTCTTACATTTTGCATATTATAAGGATTCATATAATGATTCAGGAGATATAACCGATACATTTAAAATAAATAGTATACAAGTATCTCTTAGTGATCAATATTTATACCATGGAGAAGCAACAACAAATGACAAAGGAGAAGCAACAATAGAAATACCAATAGGCACATATGAAATTGAAGAAATAGAAGCACCGTTTGGATATGAATTAGAAAACACCAAAATAGAATATACAATGAAAACAGAGGAAGAAAATATAGTAGAAGTTACCAATAGAAAATTATCAAAAGTAACAGTGCACCATTACTTAAAAGGAACAAAAGATGAATTAGAACCAACAAAAATAGCAGAGGATGATATATACAGGAATAAAGTAGGAGAAAAATATACAACAGAACCACATTTAGAATTAGAAGAATACGAACTAATAAAAGACGAACAAGGCCAATATATAACACCGCAAAATGCATCAGGAGAATATAAAGAAAATGAAGAAATAGTAATATATGAGTATGAGCCGAGAAAATTGCCATTGGTAGTACATCATTACATAAGAGGAACAACACAAAAAGTGCCATTACCAAACAATCAAGGCGAAGCACCAGATGTAACAGATGCACAAGTAGAAGGGACAACATATGCAACAGAAGCAGTTATACCAGATATAGGATATGAATTAGTAGAAACACCACAAAATGCAACAGGACAATATGAATATCCAGGCATAGAAGTAACATATTACTACAAACTAAAAACATATGAAATAACTACCAAAGTAAAAACACATACAGAAAAAGATGAATATGAACAAGAAATTCAAGTAGCAGGAGGAGAAATTTTAGGAGAAGGAGAAACACCATATGAAACAGTAGAGCATGGAGCAAGCAATCAAAGAGAAATAAAAGCAATACCTGAAGAAAATTATCAAGTAAAAAGTATAGAAATAAATGGAAGGCAATTAGAGGAAAATGAATACACAGTAGATGGAGAGGGAGTAGTAACATTAAACACCATAGAAAATATAACAGAAAATCAAGAAATAATAGTAGAATTTGAGAAAAAATCAGCTAAAATAATAGTGCATCATTATCTTTATGATGCTGAGCTAGGAAAAACAGAAGAAAAAGCACCATTAGAAGGAGGAAACGTAGCACAAGACGAAACAAAAATAGGAAAAATAGGTGAAAGATATGTTACAGACACAGTAAAAGATTTAGATGAAGACTATAGAGTATATGAAATACCACAAAACAGTAGTGGAATAATAAATGAATATACAATAAATGTATATTATTACTATATAATGAAGGATGAAGAAGTAGTAGATACAATATCAAAAAATGGAACAGAAAAAATAACAAAAGAAGACGAAGAAATAAAATACACAATAGAATATACAAGCATAATAAAAAGATATATAGGAAATGCAACAATTACAATAATAGATACATTACCATATAAATTAGATACAGAAAAAATGAAAAACATGGAAAGTATGAAAGAAGTAGATACTACGACAGAAGATTGGATAGAAACAGCATTAGATGGAGGACAATATAATGAAGAAAATCAAACAATTACATGGACATGGCAAGAAAACGAAATAGATTCATTAAGTACAATGGAACCAAAAGAAATTACAATAAAAAAGAATATAACAGTAATATTTAAAGACATAAACAAAGGAAAAAATAGTCTTACAAATCAAGTAAAAGGAAAAACTTGGTTAGAAGCAACTGATCAAACAAAAGAAACAAAAACAATAGAGTTTGAAACCAAAACAGAATTTACTAAAAATATAAAAGTAACAAAAACATGGCAACACGAACAAAGTACAGAGAAAAAGCCTTCACAAATAATACTACAAGTAAAAAATAAAGAAACAGATACAGAAGTAGCATCATATACAATAAGTGAAGAAAATAATTGGACACACATATTTACAGGCTTACCAAAATATGATGAGGCAACCGGTGAAGAAATAGAATATACTGTAGAAGAAAAAGCAGTAGAAGGAGAAGAAGAGTTACTTAAGTATTATGAGCAAAAGTAATAAGGGGGACGGTTCTGAAATTCCGGAATTTAGGGACAGACGTTAGTATTCGAAAAACGAATACTAATGTCTGTCCTTCTATGTAATATAACAATGTGCCGAAAAATTGCGAAATTAGTCGAGAAGTTTATGTTGACAAAGTTATTTGTATGTGGTATAAAGTATACATAAATAATTTAATCGACTGTCATTTATGAATTCTCAAATCAATATTTTTAAAATTAACAATTAGGTCATGCTAAAGAGTTTAAACAGGGTAAAATCAAAAATCTTTAATAGACTAAATTAAAAAAATTTCAAAAAATTAAAAATCTAAAAAAATTCCAAAAAATAAGAAAAACATAGAAAAAGGAGGTAAAATCGTTTTATATAACATATACACCTATAAATAAAGTTTGAATTAAAAGTTGCAAAATATTATAATAAAAGGAGGAAGAAAATGAAAATATTAACGTATGAAATGTGTTTACAGTATATAAATTTAAGAAATAAAATTGAAGTACATGAAGATAATGCAGAATATTACTATAACGAAAAATTAGATAACACACATGATAAAATATTTAGAGATCTACTATCAGATGAAGAAGAAGCAATAAAATTTATAAA
>CANQRI010000113.1 GCA_947626235.1 uncultured Clostridia bacterium
TGAGCCATCGCGGACTCGAACCGCGGACAACTTGATTAAAAGTCAAGTGCTCTACCACCTGAGCTAATGACCCAAGTAGAGTCGCACCACTGCGACTGCTTTTATAGTGTACTATATTTTATTGTTTTTGTCAATGTATTTTGTAAAATTTTTGCTTGTTTTTTGTTTTTTTTGTGAATTTTTATAAAAATAACCATACCTTTTTATAAAATTCATCATATATGACCACTTTATAGTAATTAAGCATTTAAATTTTTTACTAATTCATCTACATCTATTCCATGTACTTCACAAGCTTCTTCTAATGTTTCTGCTTGTGATGCTGGACATCCTATACAATGCATTCCTGCTTGTAATAATATTTCTGCTTTTTCTGGAGCTACTTCTAGTATTTCTCCTATTTTTGTTTCTCTAGTAAAATTCATAATTTCCTCCTTTTCTCCTATCCAACTTTTTGTCGAATTTTAGGTTTTTATAAGAACTTTTATTATTTTAACATATTTTTCAAAAAAAGTATAGACAAAATTAAAAAAATATTGTATTATGTCAAACACAAAGGAGATGATTACTATTTTAATCCACACATTTTTTATATTACTTATTATTAATTCCTTTATTACTTTTTATTCTATTTATAGTTTTTTTGAATTTTATTTATTTCATAACTTACAAGGTTCTAAATTAAATCTAAAATTAAAATTTAATAAAAAGTAATACCTCATTCCATATTTAAAGGAGGTGATTTTGCATTTTTTTAATATTTATTTTCAGGAGGTGTTATATACGAGATTTATTTTTATAATATTTTTATTAATTCTATCTTGCTTTGTTGCTTATAATATTTTTTATCCTCTATATAATTCAAATGAAGTTATTATTACATACGGTATTAATCCTTTTAATATTTGTGAAGAGCAACCAGCATTATGGAATATTTTAAAAAATTTATTTTTGTTTACGTATATTTTTTCCAATATAATTATTTTTAATTTTATTTTTTCAAAATTAAAAAATCTTTTTCCTAAAAAACATTCGCCGAAAGTAATTTCAAATAATAATAATTCTTTACAATTATTAATAGGAAAAGATTTAAATAAAAATGATATTTATATTTCAGAAAAAAGTTTATATCAAAACATTTTAATTACGGGAACTATTGGAACAGGAAAAACGAGCAGTGCAATGTACCCCTTTACCAAACAACTTATGGGCTATAAAAATACTTCAAAATTAGAAAAATTAGGAATGTTAATTCTAGATGTAAAAGGTAACTATTATTCTAAAGTTAAAGAATATTCTAAAATTTTCAATCGAGAAAACGATTTAATAGTAATAGATCTAACTGGTAAAATAAAATATAATCCTTTACATAAACCTAATTTAAAAGCTTCTGTTTTAGCAGATAGATTAAAAACAATTCTTCTTTTATTTTCTCCAAATAATTCAGAATCTTTTTGGTTAGATAAAGCTGAACAAATTTTAACCGAATGTATTAAATTGTGTAGGCTTTATAATGACAATTATGTTACGTTTGATGAATTACATAAATTAATTGTTTTTCCTAATTATTATTTAGAAAAAATATCTATTTTAAAAGATAAATTTTTAAAAAATAAACTTTCTAAAGAAGATTGCTATAATTTATTATCTGCATTAAATTTTTTTGAAAAAGAATATAAAGTTTTAGACGAAAGAACTATTTCTATTCTAAAATCTGAAATAACACGTATTACAAATTTATTTGTTTCCGATTATAAAATAAAAAATGTTTTTTGTCCTCAAAAAAATGACTTAAATTTTCTAGGCTTTTCTGATGTAATAAATAAAGGAAAAATTGTTGTTTTAAATATGAACATTGCTGAATATAAAAATCTTTCTAAATTAATTGCCGCTTATTTAAAGTTAGATTTCCAAACCGAAGTAATGAACAGATTAAATAAAATTAATTATTCCAAAAGGCCCGTTGCATTTATTAGCGATGAATTTCATGAATATGTAACAAGTTCAGATTCTGCTTTTTTTGCACAAAGTAGAGAGGCAAAATGTATAAATATTGTTGCTACTCAAAGTTATACTTCTTTATTAAATACTCTAAATAGTCAATCTACTGTGAAAGTAATTACTCAAAATTTAGTTAATAAACTTTGGTTTAGAACTGATGATATTTTTACAATAGAAGATGCTCAAAAACAAATAGGTAAAGAAGAAAAAGAAAAAATTTCTCAAACATATACAGAAGGTTCAAAAGAGACTAATTTTAATTATTTATTTAATAAATTAAATTCAAAAAATTCTAATATTTCAGAATCATTTAACTCATACTTTCAAACAGATTATATTTTTGATACTAATTTTTTTACTCAAAATTTAGAAGTTTTTTCTTGTTTATCCTTTTTATCAGATGGAGAAAAAATATTAAAACCACAAAAGATAAAAATGTTACCATATTTTAAAAATTAAATTAAAGGAGGTTTTATTTATGAAACAAAAAATTATTTATTCTATTTTTTTAATTATTTTTTTATTATTTTATTTTTCTACTTCTTGCTTTGCATGGGGTGAACCAGAATTAGTAAATAAATTAAATAGTGCTTTTGAATCTATTAGAGATTGGTTAATAAAACTTGCAACTCCAGCTGCAGCCGTCGCCGTTGGAACTGGTGTATTTATGAAAAAATTTAGTTTCGGTGATGAAGAACGTATTCGATTAGGAAAAAAATTAATTAATGCTAGTTTATTTTCATATGGATTTATTTTGGCTATTAATTTAATTTTATCTGCAATAAAATCTTTAATAGGCTGATATTTAATATTTTATTTATTTTTTAAGGTGGTATTTATATGAAATTTATTTTTCCACAAAATTATACTTTTAAATATAAATTATTTGGTGTTCTAGATTTTTCTACTGCTATTTTTAATTTAATATGGTGCTCATTTATTTTTATTTTTATTAATTTATTTTTTAATGATTTAAATTTAAAAATAATTTTATTTATTATTTTTTGTTTTCCAATTTTATTAATTAGTATTATTGGTTTTAATCATGAAAATTTTATATATGTTATTTTTTATTTTTTTAAATTTTTAAAAAATAAAAAATTATATTTATTTAAAAAATAAAAATTTATTATTTAAAATTTAATTATTTAATTTTTTATAAATTAATTATTTTTATTATTTTATTTTTTTTTATTAATTATTTTTATTATTTTATTTTTTTTATTAATTACTTTATTTTTTTATTTTTTTTATTAATTATTTTATTTTTTATAAATTATTATTTTTAATAAATTTTTATTTCATATTTTTTGCAAAATAATCATTTCAAAAGTATTTATTTTTATATTTTTTACGTGTTTTATGCTTTGCCATATTGACTATATTTTTTAACATTTTTTATTTTTTAAACTTGTTTTTGTGTTTATGTATACCATTTTTGTTTTTTTAATAATTTTTCAATTTTTTAGTATTCCGAAGATATTCATGTCTCATTTTTTGCTATTTTATAAAAATTTAGCATAAAAATCATAGTCTATATCAATTTTTTAATATTTTTAATGTTTATAGTATGTTTGACTTTATGACATTTTTTAGGAGGTGATATAAAATAGAAAATAATTCTAATATTACAGAAATAATTATTAATACAATAAATACTATTTTTAGTAATTTATTTTCTTCTATTGATAATAATGCATATTCTCTTTTAGATAATTTAACATTTATTAATACAGATATTTTAAATAATTCTTTTTTTGAAAAATTATTTAATTCAAATATTAATAATAGTATTATTATAATTGCAAATTCATTATTAGTTGGTTTTATTATTTATTATTGTTTTAAATTATTATTTTCTAATTTATATTATATAGAATTAGAAAGACCTTATCAATTTATTTTTAAATTAATTATTATTGGAATTTGTATTAATTGTTCATATTTTATTTGTACTCAAATTATTTCAATAAATAATTTAATTTCTTCTTCTATACAAGAATTAGGAAAAAATATTTTTAATAAAAATATGGATTTTAATAATTTAATTATTGAATTAAATTCTATTATTGGTGTAGAAGAAGAAAGCTTTAATATATTTTCTCTCGATGGAATTATAAAAGGATTTATTTCTATTGGGTTATTTAATTTAATTTTTTCATATTCTTTAAGATATATTTTAATTAAAGTATTTATTTTATTATTTCCTTTTTCTTTTTTAACTTTAATTAATAATTCTACTTCTTGGTTTTTTAAAACATATATTAGGAGTTTTTTAGGATTACTATTGTTACAATCATTAGTTGCAATTATTTTTTTAATTATTTTTTCTATTGATTATAATTCTGGAAATTTACTTTCTAAATTATTATATATAGGTGGTGTTTATTGTTTAATTAAAGCTAATTCCTATATTAAAGAATTAATTGGTGGAATTTCTACAGAATTTTCTAGTTATTTTAGTAATTTAAAAAATATTTCTTTTAAATAAAATAAAAAAGAACCCTCCTTGTTAAACTTTTTTGTCTAACAATTGGGGTTACTTTCAAATTGAGATATTTTTATAAATTATTTATAATTCTCTTCTTCCTTCTAATGCTCTACTTAATGTTACTTCGTCTGTATATTCTAAATCGCCTCCTACAGGAATTCCATGTGCTATTCTTGTTACTTTTATTCCTAACGGTTTAACAAGTTTTGAAATGTACATTGCTGTAGCTTCTCCTTCAACTTTTGGATTTGTTGCAAGTATTATTTCTTTTACTTTTCCATCCATTAATCTTGCCAATAATTCTTTTATTCTTATTTCATCTGGACCTATCCCATTCATTGGAGATATTGATCCGTGTAGTACGTGATATACACCTTTAAATTCATGCGTTCTCTCCATTGCTATTACATCTCTTACATCTTCAACAACACATATTGTAGAACTATCTCTTGCTGGATTAGAACATATACTACATGGATCTGTATCCGAAATATTATAACATTTCGAACAGTATTTTAAATTGTGTTTGGCATTTACTATACTAGATACAAATTCATTTATTTCTTCTTCAGACTGGTCTAACATATAAAATGCAAGCCTTGCTGCTGTTTTATTTCCGATGCTTGGTAATTTTTCAAATGCCTCTATTAATTTTTCTATTGATGGTGAATAATATGACATATATGTTCCTCCAATTATCCCTTAAATATTACATTATTCCAGGAATATTATATTTTCCAAATTCTTGAGCTTGTGCACTATCTACTTTTCTTAATGCTTCGTTTACGCATGTTATTATTAAATCTTGTAACATTTCTACATCATCTGGATCTACTACTTCTTTTTTTATTGTAATTTCCTTTACTTCTTTTTTGCCTGATACTTTAACATATACTGCTCCTCCACCTGCTGTAGCATCAAATTCTTTTTCTGCTAATTCTTCTTGTGATTTTTCCATATCGGCTTGCATTTTTTTAGCTTCTTTCATTAGTTGATTAATATTCATTCCTCCAAATCCTCCCATACCTCCTGGGAATCCACCTCTTTTTGACATATTCTTTCTCCTTCCTTTTTATTCTATTATGTCCAATGGTAAATCCATATTTTGAGCTAATTTTTCTATTGGATTTTCTTCTTTATGTATTACTTCTACTTGTTTTGCATCTATATATTTTATTCTCATTGGATTTCCACATTCCATTGAAACTCGTCTTTCAAGTTCACTTATATTTTCTGGTTTTTCTAATAGCATTTTTCCAAAAGCATTTAATCCTTGCGGAAATTCTATTCCAATTACCATGTCATTTACCTTACTTGCTGTTGTTCCTACTAAATTACTATATAATACTCTTTTTCCCTCATCTTTTAATTCATCTAATATTTTGGTCCAACTTTTTAATTTTTCTCCCAATTTAATTCTTTCTTTTGGTACTTCTTTTATTGTAGCTATTTTTTCACTACCTGCTTTTTCACTTGCATTATTTGTGCTTTGTGGCTTATAATTACCGTCTTGAATTTTTCTTTCTAATTCTTGAACTTTTCTTTCTAGTGAATTAATTTTTTCGTTATTACCATTACTTGAACTATTTATATTATTAGAATTATTTGATTGCATTTCATTTTGTTTACTACATAATTTAATTATTCCAACTTGCAACATTATTGTTTTTTGAGTAGACCATTTTATTTCGTTTTCCATATTAGATAACTCATATATTATATTTAATAGTCTTTCTTTTTCTATTTCTTTTTCTAATTCTTCTATTTTAGCTATTTCATCGTTACTATATAAGTCTAATGTTTTAGTTGTTTTATATACTAATATATCTTTTACATATTTTATAATTTCCCATAATAAATATTCAATATCTTTTCCTTCATTTATAACATCATTTACAGATTGTATTGCTTCTTCTACATTATATTTTACTATGGCTTCTACTATTTTATGAATATATGTTAACTTTGGAATTCCTACTAAATCTTTTATTTTATTTTCATCTATTTTTGTTTCTCCGTCTTGCACGCATCTTTCTAGTATGCTTAATGCATCTCTCATTGCTCCTTCTGATAATACTGCAATTACTTTTAGAGCTTCTTGTGTTATTTCTATATTACTTTCGTCACATACATATTTTAACCTTTTTTCTATATTTTCAGTTGATATTTTTTTAAAGTCAAACCTTTGACATCTTGAAAGTATTGTTGCTGGTAGCTTTTGTGGTTCTGTTGTTGCTAAAATAAATTTTACATGTTCTGGTGGTTCTTCTAATGTTTTTAATAATGCATTAAAAGCTCCTGTTGATAGCATGTGTACCTCATCTATAATATATACTCTATATTTAGCAAGTGTTGGTAAAAAATTTACTTCATCTCTTATTTGCCTAATATCTTCTACACTGTTATTAGATGCTGCATCCATTTCTACTATATCGGTTAAACTACCTGATAATGCTGCTTTACATATTTCACATTCATTACAAGGCTCACCATTTTTTGGATTTAAACAATTTATTGCTCTTGCTAATATTTTAGCAGCTGATGTTTTTCCTGTTCCTCTTCCTCCATTAAAAAGATATGCATGTCCTACTCTTCCTATTATTATTTGATTTTTTAATGTTTTGGTTATATGCTCTTGTCCCACTATTTCTGAAAAAGTTAGTGGTCTAAATTTTCTATATAATGCTGTATATGCCAAATTCTTCACCCCCGTTATATAATTTAGCATTTCTTCAAAAAAGGTATAAGTTTTTACTTTCGTTTCTCTGTGGAAGATACCTCCACACATAACTGACTACTTATTGCTGCTTCCTTCCGGATCTGACAAGATTCATAGGGTTACATTGGATTTATCCTCCATACAAAAACGAAACTTTCTTATACCTTTTTTATTATATACTCTATTTTTTATTTTAGCAATACTTATATTTTAAATTCTTTTATTCCGTATTATTATAATTTAAATTTTTTAATATTATGTAAATTGATTATTTTACTCTCTTAAATATGAACTCTTTTTGATTGGTTTCTTCTATACTACTCATGCCTTCTTCTGTAATGTTTCCTGTTGGAAGATTTAATTTCAATGTTGTTTTATAATCTCTTACGGATGTCTTCATTATTATATCCATTTCTACTTCAAAATTTAATTGCTCTTTATCTATTCCTGCTCTCGTAATAAGAGTTCCATCATGCTTTATTTCTTCATCTTCATTTGATACATATTTTGCAAAGTTTGTATTTGCTATTCTAATTGCTATGCTTCCTCCTTGATTTCCAATTTGCAATGTTTTAGTGCTACTTTTTTCTGCTCCTTTATATTCTAATTTTTCTTTTACTTCTAATTCATCTGAATATGTAAATGTTCTTCCTTCTCCACTATTAGGCATATATATCTTTACTTCTCCTACTTCAGGTTGCTTTGTGATTTTTATATTTTGTATTATTATACTTTTTATAAACTCTGTTCCTTCATATTCTTCTCTTTTTTGAAAGTCTATGTATATATCATTATTTTGCCATATATTAAAATTCCATTTTTCCTGTGTTTCTGAATTTTCTTCAACATTTTCTTCAACGCCTTCTGCCGTACTAATAATTGTTAATTTTGAAATTTTAAATGGCATATTAGGCTCTCCTTCTATTTGATATATTATTGCTACAATAACCGAAAATAGAATTATTGTTAGCACTATGCATATCGCTATTGCCGCCTTTATTTTTTCTTTTTTACTTTTTATTTCCATCAACTTATCTCCTTTTGGTTGATTTTATGTTAACTTGTTTTTGTTTCTCAACATTTTAAAAAAGCTTTTTATTATTGCTTCGCAATCTTCTTTTAATACATCTTTTTCAATTTCTACTTTATGATTAAACTTATAATCATCTAATAAATTTAAAACACTTCCACATGCTCCTGTTTTATAATCCATTGCTCCTATATATACTTTTTTTATTCTACTTTGAATTAATGCCCCTGTACACATTGGACAAGGCTCTAATGTTACATACATTTCACATTCTGATAATCTCCATGCGCCTATTTTTTTACTTGCTTTTTGTATGGCTAGAATTTCTGCATGGCATGTAGTATCTTTTTTTATCTCTTTTTGATTATGAGCTCTTGCTATAATTTTACCGTCTTTTACTATAACTGCTCCAACTGGCACTTCCTCTTTATCGTATGCTTTTTGTGCCTCTTTTAGAGCTTCTTTCATAAATTTTTCTACCATTTAGGCTCCTTTAATTTTTTTATACTTTGGTGTGCCAAAGAGGATTCGAACCTCCGACCTGCAGTTTAGGAAACTGTCGCTCTATCCTACTGAGCTATTGGCACATATAATTTTTATCTAGCTTTTTTATTGTACTATATTTTTATTAAAAAAGCAACTTTATTTTTATTTTCTTTTATGCTATAATTAACGTTCGAAGGGAATGAGTTTTTTATGCAAAGAATTTTAAGTGAAATGAGAAAAGCTATTAGGCATTATAATATGATAGAAGATGGTGATAAAATCGCAGTATGCCTATCTGGAGGCAAAGATTCTATTACTATGCTAATGGGTCTAAAACAATTACAAACATATTTTGATAAGGATTTTGAAATTATTGCTGTTAGTGTACATCCTGGTTTTGAGTTTTTTGACGTAGAATTTCTAAAAAGTGTTTGTAATAAGCTAGACATACCTCTTATTATAGAGGAAAGTCATATAAAAGAAATTGTATTTGATATTAGAAAGGAAAAGCATCCTTGCTCACTATGTGCAAATATTAGAAGGGGTATTTTAAATTCTGTTGCTATAAGAGAAGGCTGTAATAAAATTGCTCTTGGACATAATGAAGATGACGTTTTAGAAACATTTTTAATGAATCTATTTTTAACTGGTGCTTTTTCAACATTTGGTCCATCTACTTATATGGATAGATCAAAGATTACAGTTATAAGACCTCTTATTTACCTTCCTGAAAGGGAAATTAAGAAATTTGTAAAAAGAGAAAATATAGCTACTATGAAAAAGAATTGCCCAATGGACGGTGTATCTAAAAGAGAATATATGAAAGATTTACTTTATAAACTTTCTTGTGATATACCTATGGTTAGAGCAAACCTACTTGGCGTAATAAAAAGAAATAATATAAAGGGTTGGCACGAATAATTTTTTATACATATAAAAAGAGTCTGAAATAAGCTATGTCTATCATTTAGTTTGCTTCAGACTCTTTTTTGTTTTTAAAATTAGTTTACATAATTATATAGTGTTCATTAATTTTTCCATTCTTTTTTCTGCATCTTCTAAAGATTTTCCTTTAACTCCAACATAATATTTTATTTTAGGTTCTGTACCAGAAGGTCTTACACAACACCATGCATTATCACTTAATTCATAATATAAAACATTAGACTTTGGAAGTCCTGTATTATACATTTGTTTAGTATTACAATCTACTATTCTTCCTTTTTCATAATCTCTAATCTTTTCTACTTCATACTCTCCAAATGTTTTTGGTGGATTCTCCCTCATTTCTTGTAATATCTTTTTCATTTTTTCTACTCCGTCTGCACCTTCATATGTAACAGATTTTATTCCCTCTTTATAAAAACCATATTTTTCATATATTTTTATCATTTGGTCCCATAAACTTAAACCTTGTTCTTTATAGTATGCTGCTGCTTCACATAGTACCATTACTGCAACTATTGCATCTTTATCCCTTGCATGAGTTCCTATTAAACAGCCATAGCTTTCTTCAAACCCAAATTCATATTCGTACTCTTTTGTTTGTTCAAATTCTTTTATTTTTTCTCCTATATATTTAAATCCTGTTAGTACTTCTATTAACTTTATTCCATACTCTTCTGCAATAGCATCTGCTAGTGTTGAAGATACTATACTTCTTATCAAGGTTCCATTTTTATGTAAAGTGTTTTTTTCTTTTCTTTGTGATAATACATATTCTGCAATTAGCAATGCAGACATATTTCCTGTAAAAGCTTTATATTCTCCTGTTTTAGTGTCTTTTGCATATACTCCTAATCTATCTGCATCTGGATCTGTAGCTAAAACTATTTCTGCATCTATTTTTTTTGCTAATTCTAATGCTAACTTAAATGCCTTTTTATCTTCTGGATTTGGATATTCTACTGTTGGAAAATCTCCGTCTGGATTTTCTTGTTCTTTCACAATATTTACATTTTCAAAACCAATTTCTTTTAGAATTCTTGTTACAGGCATTCTTCCTGTTCCATGAAGTGGAGTGTATACAATTTTTAAATCTTTATTTTTCATTATAACATCAGGATTTAATACTTGCTTTTTTAGTTCTTTTATATATTCATCATCTATTTCTTTTCCTATAATGTTATACAATCCATTTTTTATTGCCTCTTCTTTGCTTATTGCTTTTACCTCTGAATAATCTAAAATATTATTTACTTCATTAATTATTTCCCTATCTTTTGGTGATACTATTTGTGCTCCATCTTCCCAATATACTTTATATCCGTTATACTTTGGTGGATTATGACTTGCTGTAATCATTATTCCTGCTATACAATTTAACTTTCTTACTGTATAAGATAACTCTGGCACAGGTCTTAATTCTTCAAATATGTATGTTTTTATTCCATTTGCATTTAAGCAAAGTGCTGCTATTTCACTAAATTCTTTTGACATATGTCTTGAATCATATGCTATTGCTACTCCTCTTTGTTGAGCTTTTTCTTTTATTATATAATTTGCTAAACCTTGTGTTGCTTTTCCAACTGTATATTTATTCATTCTATTTGTGCCTATTCCAATTACTCCCCTCAGACCTGCTGTTCCAAACTCTAAATCTTTATAAAATCTGTCTTTTATTTCTTTTTCATCTTTTATTTTTTTTAATTCTTCTCTATCTTTTTCTTCTATTATTTCACTATTACACCATTCTTCATATTTTTCTTTATAATTCATATTCTATTTATATGATATGCTTTTAACAATATCATAAACTCCTTTCTTTTTATAATAAGACCGCTAAAAATTTGCGGTCTTGTGTTGTTTTATGTTAACCAATTTATAAATTATGATATTTTTTGTATAATTTTCTTGCCGTCTCTGGACTATCTACTCCTTCTGCATTTTTCACTGGTGCAAACTCTTCTTCTCTTTTTACTCTCATTATTACCATATCATCTAAACTTTCAAATGCATCAAATAAAAATGCCTCAAATTTATACGCATTTGGAGTTTCTGGATTTACTATTTCTCCTGCATTATTCATATATGGTATCTTCTTGTGTGCACAATGATATGGAAGTTTGTCCTTACTTATTTCATCTATTGCTTCTATATTAAATAAATTGCACAATATATGTGATTCTCCATATTGCAATTCACCTTTTTCATTTCTTTGTTCTGCTAATTCTTTTGATATTTCTGTATATTCTATTACGCTTGGTTTTCCATTCTTTTTACAAAATACTCCAACTCTTTCTTCTGGATATGCTTTTACAACACTTTTCCCTGCAGCTAATACTTTTGCATCTTCTGCTAAACCAACTAAAATAGGGTCTACCATTTTTACTAAAACATTGTCTACTCCACCAATAAAAGCCCATTTTATGCCTCTTGCTCTCATATCATATATAACTGCATTTCTTCTCATTGCTACAAATATTCCACCATGACCATCTGCTGCCTTATTTATTAATCCTTCTTTATTTAATAAGATTTTTCCTTCCTCATTAAGTACTGGTAATTCACCTTGCTTAAAAAATTTAACTTTGCTTTTTTCATATCCAAAATAATTGTGCTTTTCAAAAAATTCTATAGTATCTTCATTGTTTTCTTCACTTGTCATTATATACCAAGGTATATAATCTCCATATTTTTCAAAACTCTCTTTTAGAGTGTCACTTAAAATTTCAAATAAACTTTTATGAGATTCTAATCCTAAATCAAAACTACCTTTTGGTCCATTATGGCCTAACCTAGTACCTTGTCCACCTGCCATTGTTACCACTGCATATTGCCCTTTTTTTATAATATCTTCACCTATTTTTTCATATTTTGCCTTATCTTCTGCTGACAACTTATCTTTCTCTACATATGCGATAGGTTCTAATTTCATTTCACTAAAAGATACCGGTTTTTGAGTATTCTCGTATAACTTCTTTATTTGATCAAAATTAATTGTCAATATTTCATCTAATAATTTATTTTTCTTATTTATATCTAATTTTTCAAAGTTATTTAATAACTGTTCTTGTCCATTATCTTCTAAAAGCTGTTTTACTCTTAAATATTTTTCATCCATATATTTTCCTCCATTGTTATTTATATATTTCTATTTAATTATTATTTCCATTGTTCTATTATAATATAACATATATTAGTTTTAGTCAAATTTTAGGATTAAAATATTTAAGGCTTTAATACTAGCCTATTTTCTCTTTTTTTTCATAATCTTCAAATATTTCTTCTATCTCTTTTTCTCCAGATGTATTAAGTATTTTATCACTATTGTCTAATATTTCTTGTATACTTCCATTAAAATCTACAATTTCATAGCATGAAACTATTTTTATTTTCGAATTTATGTTAACTAATTTTTCTTTATTTTTATCTATGTATCTATTTATATTTTCTTTTGCTCTTTCTATATAATCTTTTGTACCATTTACTATTATAAGTTGTTTTTCTGAAAAGGTTTTATCTAATATCTTACATATATTAGCATATTTCTTTTCATTTGTTCTTGTCCAATTTATATTTAATATTTGTTCATTTGTTTTTAAATTTAATCTTTCTAATAATGTACAAACATTTTCTTTTATATCTTTTTCTAAAACTGTGGCTATTTTTACTCCTTCATTAATTGATTTATTTATGTATGGTAATAACATTGTTACTAAATGCCAGTCACTAACATAAAAACTACATAAATTTTTAACTAATTTTTTTTGAAAATCCATATTTATAGCCTCCTATATGTTTTTTGATATGGTAAATTTTACCATTTATTTTGTTATGTGTCAATAATATTACAAATAAAGTTTTCGCCCTTTTTCGACACATAAACTTTCTTAAAAAATTTTTTCCAAATAAGTATATATTTTTTTTATTTGTCAATACTTAAAATAAAGACAAAAATTTTATAATTTTATTTGGAGGTTTGTATGAAAACTTTATTATCTATTATATGTTCTAAAAAAGTAAAATATTCCTTATTTTTGATAATTTTACTTTGTATATATATATTGGTCTGTGCAATTTCTTACGTAGATGCTGTTTCTACTGATATTGAGAATAGTGTTTTTAGACTTCATGTTATTGCAAACAGTAATACAGAGGAAGACCAAAATTTAAAATATATTGTTAGGGATAATTTAATTGAATATATGAATACACTCGTAGAAGATTTTTCTTCAAAAGAAGATGTAATTAATATTGCAAATTCTCATAAAGACGATTTTTACTCTATTGCTAAACAAACTATTTTAGATAATGGATTTAATTATGATGTTAATATTGAAATAGGTAATTTTGATTTTCCTACAAAAAACTATGGAGATATTTCATTACCTGCTGGTTATTATGATGCATTAAGAGTAAAAATTGGAGAAGCTAAAGGCGAAAATTGGTGGTGTGTAATGTTCCCTCCTCTATGTTTCGTAAATATAAGTTCTGGTATTGTTCCAGAAGAATCTAAAGAATATATGAAAAATGAGCTTTCAGATGAAGAATATGATTTGATAAGTAAAAAAGAGTCTAATGGCATTCAATTTAAGTTTAAACTTATTGAATGGTTACAAAGTACTAATATACTAACTGCAAAAAAATAGTTGTAAAATATATACATTTGTGATATATATAGAATAGAATATTTAAAAGTATTCTATTTTATTTTTTTGGGGGTAATTTATTTGGATAAATTAGTAATACATGGTCCAACAAAACTAAATGGTGAAGTAATTATTAGTGGAGCAAAAAATGCAGCAGTTGCATTACTTCCAGCTACTTTATTAGTCGACGGTATTTGCACAATTAATAACCTTCCTAATATTAGTGATGTAAAAATATATTGCGATATTTTAGAGCAACTTGGAGCTAAAATAACTTGGGTAACGAAAAATGAAATTACGATAGATACAAGAAATATAACTTGCACAGAGGCACCATTAGAGCAAACAAGTAAATTTAGAGCTTCTTATTATTTAATAGGATCTTTACTTGGTAGATGTAAACATGTACAAGTAGGTCTTCCTGGTGGTTGTAATTTAGGTGCAAGACCTATTGATCAACATATTAAAGGTTTCGAAGCTTTGGGAGCTACAGTAGATGTAAGTCAAGGAAAAATAACTGCTTATGCCGATGAATTAGTAGGAACTTCTATATATATGGACGTTGTATCTGTTGGAGCAACTATTAATGTTATGCTTGCAAGTGTTTTGGCTAAAGGAACCACTGTTATTGAAAACCCTGCCAAGGAGCCTCATATTGTTGACGTAGCAAACTTTTTAAATACTATGGGAGCAGATATTCGTGGTGCAGGAACAGATAGTATAAAAATAAATGGTGTTGAAAAATTACATGGAAACTGTACGTATTCTGTTGTTCCAGACCAAATTGAAGCAGGTACTTTTATGCTTGCTGCTGTTGCCACCCAAGGTGATATTACTTTGAAAAACTGCGTTCCCGAACATTTAGATTGTATAACAGCAAAAATTATAGAAATGGGCGCTAATGTAACTATAGATAGAGATTCAATTCGAGTATGTTGTAATAAAAGACCTGAAAAGGCTAATATAAAAACCTTGCCTTATCCTGGTTTTCCTACAGATTTGCAACCTCAAATTGGAGTTTGCCTATCTATTGCTAATGGAACAAGTATTATTAATGAAAGTATTTGGGAATCAAGATTTCAATATACTGCCGAATTAAATAAAATGGGTGCTAAAATTATAGATCAAGGTAAGTCTGCTGTATTTGAAGGTGTTGATACCTTAATTGGCTCTCCTGTTTATGCTACAGATTTAAGAGCTGGTGCTGCACTTATTATTGCAGGTGTTACCGCAAATGGTGAAACTTCTCTATATAATATAGAACATATAGATAGAGGTTATGAAAATATAGAAGAAAAATTCAGAAAACTAGGAGCTAATATTACTAGAGTTCATGAAGATTAATATGCGAAAGAAGGTTTACAATGTTTAAATTTTGCAGTTTATGTAGTGGCAGTTCTGGTAATTGCTCACTTATACAAAGTGATAATACAAAAATCCTTATAGATGCTGGTGAGAGTTGTAAAAAAATATGTACAGCTCTTAATTCTATTAATGTAGAACCTAATGAGATTGATGCTATTTTAGTAACACATGAACATTCCGACCATATTAAAGGCATTTCTACTTTTTCTACTAAATATAATACTCCTGTTTTTGCAAACGCAGAAACTTGGAATGCTATGCCATCAGAAAAATCAAAAGTTGCTGAAAATAATATTTCTTATTTTAATTTAAATGAAAAATTTAATATTAAGGATTTAGAAATTTTTGCTTTTCCTATTCCTCATGATGCTGTTAACCCTTGTGGTTTTAATGTTTTTTATAAGAATAAAAAACTTAGCGTAGCAACTGATATTGGTCATATGACAAAGGATATTATAAATAATTTAATAAATAGTTCCTTCTTATTATTAGAAGCAAATTATGACCCTAAAGTTTTACAATGTTCACCGTATCCATATTTATTAAAGCAACGCATTGCTGGACCTAATGGACATCTTTCTAATGACATGGCTGGACAAACCATTTCCTACTTATCTAAATACGGTTTAAAAACTGCCATGCTTGGACATTTAAGTAAAGAAAATAATTTTCCAGAATTAGCTTACAAAACAGTAGTTGAGCAACTTATAGAAAATAATGTAGATGAATCTACTTTGAATTTGTCTGTTGCTACAAGATACGAAGCAACTCCTATTATTGATGTAGGATAATAATATTTTAATTGTAGGTGTTTTTATGTTACATATTGATATCATTTGTGTGGGTAAACTTAAAGAACAATATTTTAAAGATGCTTTAAATGAATATTCTAAAAGACTTTCTAAATATTGTATTTTATCTGTTGTTGAATTACCTGATGAAAAAGTTCCTGATAAATTAAATGATAAATTAATTTCTGATATTAAGGAAAAAGAAAGTAATAATATTTTATCTCATATAAAAAAGGATAGTTATGTTATTAGTTTAGACTTACGAGGTAAACAATTTACTTCTGAAGAATTTTCCAAAAAATTAGAAAATATTTCTTTAATAAATAGTTATGTTACTTTTATAATTGGTGGTACTTTAGGATTATCTGATAAATTAATTTCTAGTTCTAATGAATTAATTTGTTTTTCAAAAATGACTTTTCCCCATCAATTAATAAGAATTTTTTTATTAGAGCAAATCTTTAGAGGATTTAAAATTTCTAATAATGAAACTTATCACAGATAATAATATATAGAGGATTTTGTAGAGGGCCGGGCCTTTATTTTAATTAATTTGGATTTTCACTATAGAAATAATTATTAATGAAAAAACTTTCATGATAATAATTCTTTTATAGGAATGAGGAGTGTGATTATACTTTGGGGGATACTAAAGTATTATTGAAATTTTTTCTTTTGTTGGGGTAGCCCTCTACAAAAATAAAAACTATTTAATTATAAATCTTTTTAGATTTATTTTTGAATTGATTTTCTTTTTTAATTTTATTCATTTTAGCTTGGTATTTTCATTCTTTTATAATTCTTTTATAATTTTTTTGATATTTTTTTAGAATTCTTTGTGCAATAATTATTTCTAAAATTTTTCTTACTAAAAAATATATTGAATAAAATAATAATATTTGAATTAACATTTTACTGCTCCTTGAATCAATTTCGTTGTATACATAATAACACTATTTCTTATTATTGTCAACAAAAAAATTACGACAAAAATCCCCATAATACAACAGAAAACGCCATTCCAACAAAATCAGCTATCAATGCGGCTGCTAAAACAAATCTTATTTTCTTTACACCCACACAACTTGTATAAATTGCTATTGTATAAAAAGTAGTTTCTGTTGAACCCATAATTGTTGATGCAATCAATCCTATTTTTGAATCTACGCCAAAAGTAGTCATTATGTCAGTTGCAACTGCTGTCGAAGCGCTTCCTGAAATTGGTCTTACTAATGCAAGTGGCATTATTTCTGATGGTATTCCAAAAAAATTAGTAATAGGTGATATTGCTTTTATTATTAAATCCAATATTCCTGAACTTCTTATTGCCCCTACTGCTAAAAATATTCCTATTAATGTAGGAAATATTTTTAAAACAATTCCAATCCCTTCTGTAGCTCCTTCTACAAAATTATCAAATACTTTATTTTTTTCTATTACGCCATATATAACAATAAGTAATATAATTACTGGTATTGCAGCTGAAGAAATATAATTTATTATACTCATTTTTTATTTTCCTTTTTTATAAATATTTTTGTCGCTGTTATTCCAGCAATTGCTGCAGCTATAGTTGCTCCCCAAACAGGTAATATTATTTGTGTTGGATTTTGAGAGTTTAATGATGCTCTTATTGCAATTACCGTTGTTGGTATTAGCTGTAATGAAGCTGTATTTAATACTATAAACATAGCCATTGAATTTGAAATCGTATCTTTTTTAGGGTTTTCTTCTTGCATTGTTTTCATAGCTTTTAATCCTAAAGGTGTTGCTGCATTTCCTAATCCTAGTATATTTGCAATAATATTCATTGAAATTTCTTCTTTAGCTTTCTCATTTTTTTTCATTTCTGGAAATAAAAAATTAATTATTGGTCTTAATTTTTTTGTTAATTTTGAAATTATCGTTGTATTTTGAGCTATTTTCATGATTCCATTCCAAAGACAAATTGTTCCTAAAAAAGTTATTGACAATTCCACTGCATTTGATGTAGAATTAAAAACTGAATTGTTTATTTGTTCTACATTTCCATTAAATATTGCATATATATATGAGATAATAATAAAAATAGGCCAAATTTTATTTAACATAATGTTTCCTTTTAAATAATTTTATATATAATTATAAATTTGTAATTAATTGTCTTTTTTTACGCATAATAATTATATATTTATAAATTGAATTTTATATTTATACATTCTATTCTTGTATACTTTTTTTATGATTATTTTGTTATGTTTTATAAAATTCTTATTGCCTTTTTATCTTTTATATGTTATTATAATATTAAATATTTTGTCGAAAAATGACGAATTGAAGGAGGGATATAATGAAGTCAACTGGTATTGTTAGAAAAGTAGATGAATTAGGTAGAGTTGTTATTCCTATAGAAATAAGAAATCAATTTGATATAGCAGAAAAAGATCCAATAGAAATATATGTAGACGGTTCCTCTATCATTTTAAGAAAATATGAAAAAGCTTGTTTATTCTGTAATAATACAAAAAAATTAGTAGATTTTAGAGGAAAGTTGATTTGTAATAAATGTTTAAAACAATTAGCAGAATTAGATGATTCAAATGAACAATAAAAATAACGATTTTTTAATCGTTATTTTTATTGTATATTTTTAAAATTTCGTCTGTATATGTTCCATCTTTATTATATATAAATAAAGGCTTTTCCACTTTTAAAAATTTATTTGCATTTTTTATTGCCTTAATTAAAACTAATTTAGGTTCTGCTTCTATGTTTGAATATACAAGCCTTATAATTTTGGGTTCTAATTTATTTTCTCTTAATTCACATATTATATCAGCCAATCTTTCTGGTCTATGTACCATATATAAACAACCTTTATCTTTTAACATATCAAAACTTACATTTAAAAAATCCGATAAATTTGCAGATATTTCATGCCTTGATATTAATTTTTTTTCATTTTCATTTATTTTTCCAGAATTTATTTTTTTGTATGGTGGATTCGTTACTATTGCATCAAAAGTATTTTTTTGAAAAATATTTTTTAAATTTTTTATATTTTCATTTAATATTTCTACTTTTTCTTGTAAATCATTTAATTTTACACTTCTGCTTGCCATATCTGCTACTTCTTCTTGTATCTCTACTCCATAAATTTTTTTTAATTTTGTTTTTTTAGATAATAAAATACTTAATATTCCTGTACCTGTTCCTAAATCTAATACTAAAGATTCATTTTTTATTTCTTTTGAAAAATCTGAAAGTAATACACTATCTATTCCAAAACAAAATCCATTTTTATCTTGTATTATTTTTAATCCTTTATATTCCAAATCATCAATTCTTTCATTTTCTTTTATTTTTACTTCCATATAACCCAACTCCTATTTTTTATTAATTATATTTATTATTTATTTTCATATTTTTATAAATTAATTTTATTTATTCTTGCTTGCTTTTTTGTCAATTATATTTTGTCTTTTTATAATTTTTTCTTTACTTATAGATATTTTTATCATTTTCTTATATTTATGTATACTTTTATAATATTTTTTCATTTTTCTTCTTTTTTAGAGATTCCGCATACTTAACAAGAAATTTTTTGTATTTTTTTATCTTTTTTTGCGTATTTTTAAATTTTTATTAAAATTTTTTATTACTTTCATATTTATATAATATTTGTCTTTTTGAATATATCTGCTTTTTAAATTATTATTTTTAATAATAATTATTTTTATAATTAATTATATATTTTTTTATTTTTTAATAATTTTATAACTAAATTTTATTTTTAAATATTTTTAATTTATTTAATTTTTTATTCTTCTTTTTTATATTATTTTTTATAATATTTTTTATTAATTGTTTTTTATAATTTTTATTAATCATTTTTTTATAATTTTTTACTAATTTATTTTTTTAATTTCTTATAAATAATTTTTTATTAATTAATTATTTATAAATTTTTAATAATTTATTTTTTATAATTCACTATAAATAATTTTTTATTTATAAATTTTTATTACTTTCTTTTTATAATTTTTTTATTAATATTTTGATTAAATATTTTTGGTTGTTTTTAATTTATTTTTTATTTTAATTTATTATTTTTAATTTAATATAATATATTTTTGATTTATTTTATACGTTTTTATTTTGTTGTTATTTTGACAATACAGTTTTATTTTTCTTTTCTGTTACAATTTTTTTGTCTTTGCATTTTTCATATTTTTAGATTTTTTTGTTATGTATACTTGTGTTTTATAGAATATCTAATTTCCTTTTTTGCTTATTCCCCAATACTTTTTTCAAAATGTTAATATTTCTTTTGTGTAAGATTTATATTCTTTTTTGGTATTTTTCCATTTTCTTTTTATATTTTTTAGTGTTTTTTATTGCTTTTTTGACTATTTATTTTCTATTTCTATTTAATTTTTTTATTTATTTTCTTGATTCAAAAAATATTTTTTTATTTTATAAATTTTTTTTATTCATTGATATTAAGCCTTTTTCCATATTTATCTTAATATTTTATATATTTAATTATATTTATTTGTTGTTTGTTATATTGACAATTATTTTTTGTCTTTTTATACATTTTATCTTATTTATAGATATTTTTATCATCTTTTGGTGTTTATGTATACTTTTATGGGTTATTTCTGTTTTTCTTCTTCTTTAGAGATTCCCCATACTTTATATTAATTTTTTTGTCTTTTTTTATCTTTTTCCATGCATTATTAAAAATTTATCAAAAATTTTAATACTCAATTGTATGTATAATATTTGTCTTTTTGTGTATGTTGATTTTTTATTATTATTTTTTATAATATTTTACCTTTATATTTAATTAATTATTCTTTAATTATTTAATAATTTTATAATTAATTTTTATTTTTAATTATTTATAATTCATTTTCTATTTATTTTTTTCATATTTTTTTATCAATATTTTTATTAATTTTTTTAATTTTTTTTATTTTTTTTATTTATCTTTTTCATATTATTTTTTATTAATTGTTTTTTATTCATATTAATTATTTTTAATTTTTTATTTTTATAAATTTTTACTAATTGTTGTTTAAAATTTTTTAATTTATCTTTTTTTAATTTTTACTAATTATTTTTTTATAACTTTTTATTAATTTATTTTTTATAATTTTTTTATCAATATTTTAATTAATTATTTTTTTCATTTTTTATTTTAATTTATTATTTTTTTATTTAATATAATATATTTTTGATTTATTTTATATGTTTTTATTTCGTTGCTATTTTGACAAAATAGCTTTGTTTTTCATTTTTGTTACAATTTTTTTTTGCTTTGTACTTTTTATATTTTAATGTTTTTTTGTTATGTATACTTGTGTTTTGGAGAATATTTACTTTTATTTTTTGCTTATTCCCCAATACTTTTTTCAAAATACTAATTTTTTTCTAGTTCAAAGTTAGATTCTTTTTGGTTATTATTCTATTTTATTTTTATATTTTTAGTTTTTTTTATTGCTTTTTTGACTATTTATTTTTCATTTTTATTTAATTTTTTTATTTATTTTCTTAATTTAAAAAAATATTTTTTTATTTCATAAATTTTTTTATTCATTGATATTAAGCCTTTTTCCATATTCATCTTAATATTTTGAATATTTAACTATATTTTTTATTGTTTGTTATTTTGACAATTGTTTTTTGCCTTTTTATGCTTTTTACCTTATTAATATATATTTTTATCATCATTATGCGTTTATGTATACTTTTATAAGTTATTTCTATTTTTCTTCTTTTTTAGAGATTCCCCATACTTTATATTAATTTTTTTGTCTTTTTTTATCATTTTTCACGCAATATTAAAATTTTATCAAAAATTTTAATATTGAATTGTCTGTATGATATTTGTCTTTTTGTGTATATTGATTTTTTATTATCCTTTTTACAATATTTTTCTTTTATATTTAATTTAATTATTTTTTATTATTAATAATTTTATAACTGATTTTTATCTATTAATTATTTTTAATTTTTTTTTTATCTATCTTTTATTTATTTTTTTATATTATTTTTTATTAATTTTTTTTATTCATATTAATTATTTTTAATTTTTTATTTTTATAAATTTTTATTAATTGTTGTTTAAAATTTTTTAATTTATTTTTTTAATTTTTACTAATTATTTTTTATTAATTTTTTTATCAACTATTTTTTTATTAATTATTTTTATAACTTTTTATTAATTTATTTTTTATAATTTTTTTATCAATATTTTAATTAATTATTTTTTTCATTTTTTATTTTAATTTATTATTTTTTTATTTAATATAATATATTTTTGATTTATTTTATATGTTTTTATTTCGTTGCTATTTTGACAAAATAGCTTTGTTTTTCATTTTTGTTACAATTTTTTTTGCTTTGTACTTTTTATATTTTAATATCTTTTTGTTATGTACACTTGTACTTTGCAAAATATTTACTTTTATTTTTTGCTTATTCCCCAATACTTTTTTCAAAATATTAATATTTCTTTGGTGTAAGGTTCATATTCCTTTTTGTTATTTTTCCATTTTCTTTTTGTATTTTTTAGTGTTTTTTATTGCTTTTTTGACTATTTATTTTCTATTTTTATTTATTTTTTTTATTTATTTTTTTAATTCAAAAAATATTTTTTTATTTTATAAAATTTTTTATTCATTGATATTAAGCCTTTTTGCATATTCATCTTAATTTTTTAAATACTTAATTATATTTATTTACTGCTTGTTATTTTGACAATTATTTTTTGTTCTTCTATGCATTTTATCTTATTTTTATATATTTTTATTATCTTTTTGTGTTTATGTATACTTTTATGGGTTATTTCCGTTTTTCTTCTTTTTTAGAGATTCCCCATACTTTATATTAATTTTTTTGTCTTTTTTTATCATTTTTCACATAATATTAAAATTTTATCAAAAATTTTAATATTGAATTGTCCTCATAATATTTGTCTTTTTGTGTATGTCGGTTTTTTATTATTATTTTTTACAATATTTTACCTTTATATTTAATTAATTATTTTTTTATTATTTAATAATTTTATAATTAATTTTTATTTTTAATTATTTATAATTCATTTTCTATTTATTTTTTTCATATTTTTTATCAATATTTTTATTAATTATTTTTAATTTTTTTATTTATCTTTTTCATATTATTTTTTATTAATATTTTTTTATTATTTATTTTTAATTTTTTATTAATTATTTTTATATTAATTTTTTTATTATTTATTAATTAATTATTTTATTAATATTTTTTATTAATTAATTAAATATTATTTATTACCATTTATTTATTTTTTATAAAATATTTATATATTTCATTTTTATTTACATTTTTATCTTTTGCAATTTTTTTAATTATTTCATTTTTTATTAAACCTTGTTTTTCATAATATTTATAATGTTCTTCCAATGACATATTATTTAAAATATTTTTTTCATTATTTTCTTGTGATTTATTTCCTTCTATTAAAATAATATGTTCTCCTTTTGGTTCATTATATTTTTCTAAAATTTCTGAAGCTGTACCACTTATAAATTCTTCATGTATTTTTGTTAATTCTCTGGCTATTACTATTTTTCTATTTTCAAATATTTCTTCAATCAATTTTAATGTATCTAATAATTTATGTGGTGCTTCATATATTATTGATGTTTTTTTCTCTTTTTTTATTTCTTCTAATTTCTCTTTTTTTAATTTTTTATTTGTAGATAAAAATCCATAAAATGCAAATTCTTTTGCATCTAACCCTGAAGCTATTAATGCATTTATTAATGCACATGCACCTGGTATTGGAATTATTTTTATATTTTCCTTTAATGCTTCTTTTACTACTTCTTCCCCTGGATCAGAAATTACAGGAGTACCTGCATCTGAAACTAATGCAATATTTTCTCCTTTTTTTAATTTTTCTATTATTATATCTGATTTTACTTCTTCATTATGCCTATGATAACTAATTAATGGTTTTGATATATTTAAATGATTTAATAATTTTAATGTATGTCTTGTATCTTCTGCAGCAATTAAATCTACTTCTTTTAAAATATTTATTGCTCTTAATGTTATATCTTCTAAATTTCCTATTGGTGTTGCAACCAAATATAATATTCCATTCATATTTTTTTCGTCCCTTCTTTTATTTTTCTTATTATATAATATTTTTTTGTTTTTTTAAATAACTATTTATATTATTCTTTCATATTATATATAAAATAAATTCAAAGGATTTTAATTATGAATATTAAAGGTTATAAAAATAATAAAATAAATTTTAAAAAAAATTGTATAAATAATAATTCCTATTTACATTCATTATTTGAAGTAGAGAATTTTTTGTGTAATTTTAAAAAAGTATTAAAATGTATTAATATTTATAAAATTTTTAAATAATATTAATTCATTTTTTCGTCATTTACTCGTATGTCTACTGCATTTATTTCTGTTAGTTGAGTAATTGTTTTTTCTATTGAATTATTTACCATCTTTTTTTGTTCTTCTGTCATTTCTTTTATTTTATTAAATTCTTCTGAAAAATTAATTATTAAATTTTCTCCCTTTTTTTCGATCTTTTCAATTTTCGTTCCTTCTGGAATTATTTTTTGTAAATTACTATTTTTTGGTCCTTCTAATAACATATTAAGTATTTCTTCATAAGGATTTTCCATCAATTTTTTTACATCTATTAGTCTTGCTTCTGGAACAACGTCATTTTCATTTTTAAAATAAAGCGTTACCATTGTTTGTCTCATTTGCTCTTCTGATATTTCTTCTTGAGGTGTGTATTCTGTTATTTCCTCTTCTTCTTTATTGCTTGATAAATAAAAAATTCCAAAAATTACACCTATTATTAATAAAATTATGATCATCACAGTAATTATTCTTTTCATATATAGCCCTCCGTTTACAATATAATTATTTAATTTTTATGTTAGACAAGTTAATTTTAGAACTATATTTTTTTATATTATTTTTTTATGTTATTTGTTTGAATTTTTACCTTTAATTACATATATTTTTTATGTCAAAATATTTGACAAAAACGCTATTTCCGTATAAAATTAATAATGATTTATTGTATTTTTATACAATAATAGAAGGGAGCTTTATATATGAGCAATTTATTACATGTAGGACTAGATGTAGGTTCTACAACTGTTAAAATAGCTGTAATGGATAAAGATTTAAATACTATATATACAGATTATCAAAGACACTTTTCAGATACTAAAAATACTGTTTGTAAAGTGTTAGAAGATTTAATTAATAGATTTCCAAATAGTGAATTTACAATAGCACTAACGGGTTCTGGAGCAATGTCTGCTGCTAAATTTTTGGACTTACCTTTTATTCAAGAGGTAGTTTCTTGTAAAAGAACTGTAGAAAAATATATTCCTCAAACTGACGTTGTTATAGAACTTGGAGGAGAAGATGCTAAAATTATTTATTTTGGTAAATCTATTGAGCAACGTATGAATGGTACTTGTGCTGGTGGTACAGGTGCATTTATCGACCAGATGGCTTCTTTATTAAATACTGATACTGCTGGTCTTAATGAGCTTGCTAAAAATCATAAAATGATTTACCCTATAGCTTCTCGTTGTGGTGTTTTTGCTAAAACTGATATTCAACCTTTATTAAATGAAGGTGCTGCAAAAGAAGATATAGCTGCTTCTATTTTTCAAGCAGTTGTTAATCAAACTATTAGTGGTCTTGCTTGTGGAAGACCTATAAGAGGTACTGTAGCATTTTTAGGTGGTCCTCTTAATTATTTATCTGAACTTAGAAATAGATTTATAGAAACTTTAAAGTTGACTGATGAGCATATTGTTGTGCCTGATGAAGCTCATTTACTTGTTGCTAAAGGTGCTGCTTTAGATTCTATAAATTATCATAGTATTTCTACTGAAAAATTAAAGAGTAAAATAGCAGTTTTAAAATCATCTCATGATGATACTACAAACCCATTAAGTCCTTTATTTAAAATAGATAGTGAATATGATGAATTTAAGAAAAGACATGAAAAGGATAAAGTTAAAAAGGCTGATCTTGCTTCTTATAAGGGAGATGCTTTTGTTGGCATAGACGCAGGTTCAACAACTACTAAATTAGTTTTAATAGATAGAGATGGTGCTCTTTTATATTCTTTATATGGAAGTAATGAAGGTAACCCTTTACAAAGTGTTATAAAAATGCTTAAGACTTTATATTCTGTTCTTCCAGAAGGAGTTACTATTAGATATAGTGGTGTTACAGGTTATGGCGAAAAATTAATTCAAACTGCTTTAAATGTTGATTTAAATGAAATTGAAACTATAGCACATTATACTGCTGCAAAAGAATTTATGCCTGATGTTACTAGTATTGTAGATATTGGCGGTCAGGATATGAAATACATAAAAATGAAAAATGGTGCTATTGATAATATAATGTTAAATGAAGCTTGTTCTTCAGGTTGTGGCTCTTTTATAGAAACTTTTGCAAAAAGTTTAGGTCTTTCTATTGAAGATTTTGTTAATTCTGCTCTTGATGCTAGAAATCCTGTTGATTTAGGCTCAAGATGTACTGTTTTTATGAATTCTAAAATTAAACAAGCTCAAAAAGAAGGTTATAGCGTTGGAGATATTTCTGCTGGACTTTCTTATTCTGTTATTAAAAACGCTATTCAAAAAGTTATGAAAGTAAGAGATGTAAAGACATTAGGTGCACATATAGTAGTTCAGGGTGGAACTTTTTATAATGATGCTGTTTTACGTGCTTTTGAATTAATTGTTGGAAGAAATGTTGTTAGACCAGATATTGCAGGTCTTATGGGTGCTTATGGTGTTGCCCTACTTTCTAAAGAGCAATATGAATCTAATTTTGATATGGAATATAAATCTACATTATTAAAAGAAAATGAATTAGATAAATTAGAAATTACAACTTCTCATGTTCGTTGTAATGGTTGTGAAAATCATTGCTTACTTACTATTAATAAATTTAGTAATGGAGCTAAATATATTTCTGGAAACCGTTGTGAAAAGGGCGCTGGGGTTGAAACATCTTCTGATAAATTAATTAACATAATCAAGTATAAAAATGAAAGATTGTTTAATTATGAACCTCTATCTGAAGAAAAAGCGACTCGTGGAACAATAGGAATACCTAGAGTTTTAAATATGTATGAGGATTATCCTTTTTGGTTTACATTTTTAACTAATTTAGGCTTTAGAGTTATAATTTCTGAAAAGAGTAATAGGAAAACTTACGAAAAAGGTATTGAATCTATGCCTTCAGAGTCTGTTTGCTATCCTGCTAAACTTTCACATGGTCATATTGTAAGTTTAATAAATAGTGGAATAAAAACTATTTTTTATCCTTGTATGCCTTATTCAAGAAAGGAATATGAAAAGGCTGATAATCACTATAATTGCCCTATTGTTATTTCATATTCTGAAGTTTTGAAAAACAATGTAGAAGAATTAAAAGATAAAAATATTAAGTTTCTAAATCCATTTTTACCTTTTGAACCTAAAAAATTAGCAAATACTATTATGGATTTACCAGAATTTAAAGAATATAACTTTACTAAAAAAGAAGTTTTAGAGGCTGCTATAAAAGCAGATGAAGAATATAAGAACTTTAAAAATGATATTAGAAAAAAAGGTGAAGAAGCTTTAAAATATATTGATGAGAATCATTTACATGGTATAGTTTTAGCTGGTCGTCCTTATCACACAGACCCTGAAGTAAATCATGGTATTGATACTTTAATTACAAGTTTAGGTTTATGTGTACTAACAGAAGATAGTATTTCTCATTTAACAGAGGCTAAACGTCCTTTAAGAGTTGTTGACCAATGGGTATTTCATGCAAGACTTTATGCTGCTGCTGATTTTGTTGGAAAGCATGATAATTTAGAATTAGTTCAATTAAATTCTTTTGGATGTGGTGTTGATGCTGTTACAACAGATCAAGTTGAAGAAATTCTTTCAAGTTATGGAAAAATGTATACATTAATAAAAATAGACGAAATAAATAATTTAGGTGCTGTAAGAATTAGAATACGTTCTCTTTTAGCTAGTATGAAAAAACGTGAAGCTCTAAAGAAACAGGAAAATACAAATAACGGTAATTATGAATGTAATAAAAAAATATTTACAAAAGATATGAAAAAAGATTATACAATTTTAATTCCTCAAATGGCTCCAATTCATTTTGAATTATTAGAGTCTGCAGTTCGTTCTTCTGGCTATAAGGTTGAACTACTTAGAGAATGTACAGAACATACTGTTGAAACTGGTTTAAAATATGTAAATAACGATGCTTGTTATCCTTCAATATTAACTACTGGTCAAATGATTGAGGCTTTACAGTCTGGAAAATATGATTTAAATAAAACAGCTTTAATCATGTCTCAAACTGGTGGTGGTTGTAGAGCAACAAATTATATTGGATTTATAAGAAAAGCTTTAAAAGATGCTGGCTTTGAAAATGTACCTGTTATATCTTTTAATGTTGTAGGTATGGAAAAAATGCCTGGTTTTAAAATTACTATACCTTTAGTAGAGCGTCTTTTAAAAATGGTAGTATACGGAGATTTATTACAAAAAATGCTTACAAAGAACAGAGCTTATGAAGTACATAAAGGTGAAACTCAAAAACTTTTTGATGAGTGGATGCAAAAATGTAAAAAGCTTTTGGAAAAGTCTACTATGAAGGAATTTAACAATAGTTTATATGACATAGTTAATGATTTTGAAAAAATAGAATTAGACACATCAATACAAAAACCTAAAGTTGGAATTGTTGGAGAAGTATTAATAAAATACCATCCTTTTGGAAATAATTTTGTTGCTAACAAATTAGAAGAAGAAGGTGCAGAAGTTGTTTTACCTGATTTCATGGGATTTATTAAGTTTATTGCTACTCACAAAATTACATTTAATGAACTTATAAAAACAGATGGTGTAAAGGCTAAAATTTTTAAAACAGCTATAAAATTAATTGACATAATTGAGAAAGATGAAAGACTTGCTCTTGAAAATTCTAAAAAAGGATATCTTCCTCCTTGCAATATTTGGGAACTTGAAGATAAGGTAAAAAATGTTTTATCTATTGGAAATCAAACTGGTGAAGGTTGGTTTTTAACTGCTGAAATGATTGAATATATTGAACATGGTATTCCTAATATTATTTGTGTACAGCCTTTTGCTTGTTTACCAAACCATGTTGTAGGTAAGGGTGTTATAAAAACTATCAGAAATATGTTCCCTGAAGCAAATATTTCTCCTGTTGACTATGACCCAGGTGCTAGTGAAGCAAACCAAACTAATAGAATTAAACTTTTAATGACAGTTGCAAAAGATAATTTAAAAGCAAAAAATAAATTAAATGAATTGACAGAAAAAGAAAATATTGAAAGTAAAGAAAAAGTAACTATATAAGAAAAAATGCAAAGTATTAATTACTTTGCATTTTTTTGGCGGAACAGAGAGGATTTGAACCTCCGCGGCCCTTACGAACCCTAGCAGTTTAGCAAACTGCCCCCTTCAACCACTTGGGTACTGCTCCATTTATATTAAATATGGAAGCTAGAAAAAGTTTATATTATATTCTAACTTCCATTTTTGGCGGAGAGGGTGGGATTCGAACCCACGGTGGGCTATGAACCCACGCCAATTTTCAAGACTGGTGCCATAAACCAACTCGACCACCTCTCCGAGTGAAATGTTACTTTGCAGTAACATTATATATATTAACATATTTGTAAGCCCAATGTCAATAGTTTAAACCTTTTTTTCAAAGCTTTTACTACTATTTGTATATGTTATTTTTTACACAAACTTTTTTTATATACATATTTTTTATATTATCTATTTATTAAATCCAATATTCTTTCCAAATCTTCATTTGAAGAATATTTTATTATAATTTTACCACTTTTAGCACCTGCATCAAGCTTAACTTTTGTTCCAAAGAATCCTTGAAATCTATCTTCAATATCTCTATATATAGCCTCATATTTTTTCTGAACTTCTTTATCCATTTTTGCTATTTTTTTAGAATTTTTAAATTTTCTCTCCATATCATGTACAGAGTCGCCACTTTCTATTATATGTAACGCTGCTTCATATTGTTTGTCACCATCTTGGAAAGACATTAAACTTCTGCAATGACCTTCAGTTAATTTTCCTGCCAATGCTAAATCTATTACTCTTGGGTCCAAATTTAATATACGAACTGTATTTGCAAGTGTACTTCTACTTATACCCATAACATCAGAAAGCTCTTGTTGAGTAAGTCCATACTCGTCCAATAATTGTCTAAAACCTCTTGCTTTTTCTATTGGATTTAAATCTTCCCTTTGAATATTTTCTATAAGAGCTATTTCTCTTTTTCTTCTATCATCTTCATCTCTTATAATGCATGGTATTTCTGTAAGACCTGCTTTTTTTGAAGCTCTCCATCTTCTTTCTCCTGCTACTATTTCATAATAATTATCCTTTGGAGACACAATTATTGGTTGAATTACGCCATAAACTTTTATAGATTCTGCTAATTCTTCTATTGATTCTTCATCAAAAGTTCTTCTTGGCTGATTTCTATTTGGCTCTATATTTACTAGTTTTATTTTTTCAACTATTTCGCCATCTTTTCTTTCTTCAAAATTTATATTATTTTCCATTATAGTATTATCTCCAAAAAGAGCATCTAATCCTTTTCCTAATCCAGTTTTCTTTGCCATAATAATCATCCTTCCTTTATTTATTTTTATTTCATATGTTTTGCCTTTTGTTCTTCTTCATTAATTTTTACAAATTCTTTAACAAATTTTTCATATGATTTTGCACCCTTTGACCTTGGATCATAAATTGAAATAGGCATTCCATAGCTTGGAGACTCACTTAATTTAACATTTCTAGGGATGACTGTTTTATAAACCTTATCTCCAAAATATTTCTTAACTTCTTTAACAACTTGATTAGATAGATTTGTTCTTACATCAAACATTGTTAATAAAGCTCCTTCTATGGCTAAATCCTTATTTAAATGTTTTCTTACTAAATTAATTGTATTTATAAGTTGACCTAACCCCTCTAATGCATAATACTCACATTGTACAGGAATTAAAACACTGTCTGAAGCAGTAAAAGCATTTAAAGTAAGTAAACCTAAAGAAGGTGGGCAATCTATTATAATATAGTGGTATTTGTCTTTAAGACAACTTATTTTTTCCTTCATTTTTTGCTCTCTAGATTCCATTGAAACAAGTTCAACCTCTGCTCCTGCTAAATTAATACTAGATGGACATATATCTAAATTTTTAACTTGTGTTTTTACTATAGTTTTCTCAACATCTTCATCATTAATAATAACATCATATATAGAAAGTTCAACATCTTTATCCATACCTAAACCACTAGTAGCATTTCCTTGTGGATCTGTATCGATTATTAATACTTTTTTACCTTTTTTTGCTAATATAGTACTTAAATTAACTGCGGTTGTAGTCTTTCCTACTCCACCCTTTTGATTTGCTATTGATATTATTTTTCCCAAGTTAATTACCTCCATCATTATTTTTTAACACTAAATATTCTATAAAATTATTTAATATATGTCAATAAATTTCTAAAAAAAATAGATAAATATTTTTTATAATATCTATCTACTTTCTATTCTTATTTAATTGGCTCTTTCGACGGCATTCCAGCTTTTCTTGGATATTTCAAAGGAGTATTTTTTACCTTCTTTATAATAATATTTTTTCTTTCAATATCTGTATCTGGCAAAATCACACTTTGTATATCTACTATCTCTCCTCCTAATATTCCACATGCAGTTTTTGCCATATCTAATTCTTCTTCTATTGATGAAGATTTCATACAAATACATTTTCCACCCACTTTTACGGTTGGAAGCATATACTCTAATAAAATGTTTAACGGTGCCACAGCTCTTGAAACAGCTATATCATACTTTTCCCTATATTTATTATCTTTTCCAAAATCTTCAGCCCTAGAATGAATAGTTGTTACATTATTTAGTTCTATCTCTTTTAATACTTCATTTAAAAAATTAATTCTCTTATTAAGTGAATCTAGTAAAGTAACATTGCTTTTATTATTCATTATAGCTATTGGTAATCCTGGAAAACCAGCTCCTGTGCCAATATCAATAACCTCATCATTATCATGAATATTATTTAAAATAGTTAAGGAATCTACAAAATGTTTTAAAATTATTTCTTTTGGCTCAACAATGGCTGTTAAATTAACTTTTTCATTCCATTCTATTAATAACTTCATATATTTATAAAATTTTTCAGTGTCGTGTGGCACAATATTAATATTCATTTTTTCGCATTTATTTATTAATTCTTGTGAAAATTCTTCTAAATCCATTTTTTTCTTCCTTTCATTATTTATTAGTCTCTAAATATATTAAAAGTACTGATATATCTGCTGGAGACACTCCTGATATTCTAGATGCTTGTCCAACGGAATTAGGTTTTATTCTATTTAATTTTTGCCTTGCTTCTAACCTTAATCCTTTTATTTCTTCATAATTTATATCTTTTGGAAGAAGTTTTTCCTCCAATTTCTTAAACTTCTCAACTTGTGCTTCCTGTAATTTTATATATCCTTCATATTTTAACTCAATTTCAACTTCTTTTTTTACTTGTTCAGGCAATTCTTCCCTATCTTCATCTATATCTTTTAATGCGTCATATGTTAATTCTGTTCTTTTAATCAAATCTGCTAAACATACTCCTGTAGTTATTTCAGACGAATTATTTTTTCTTAAAAATTCATTTACTTTTTCAGAAGGTTTTATTACAGTATTTCTAATTCTTTCTATTTCTTTCTCAATTTGCTCTTTTTTTACTAAAAACTTATTATACCTTTCATCAGAAATTAAACCTATTTCATGCCCTATTTTTAGCAACCTTAAATCAGCATTATCTTGTCTTAAAAGAAGCCTGTATTCTGCCCTAGAAGTCATCATTCTATATGGTTCGTTTGTCCCTTTTGTAACAATATCATCAATTAATACTCCAATATAAGCCTGTGATCTATCTAAAATTATAGGTTCTTTACCGTCAATTTTCCTTACAGCATTTATTCCCGCTATTAAGCCTTGACAAGCGGCTTCTTCGTACCCAGAAGTTCCATTAGTCTGACCTGCGAAAAATAAACCATCTATTTTCTTATATTCAAGTGATAATTTTAAATCTGCTGGATTTATGCAATCATATTCTATTGCATAGGCAGGCCTTGTAAATTCAGCATTTTCTAAACCAGGAATAGTCCTATACATCGCTATTTGAACATCTTCTGGTAATGATGAACTCATTCCTTGAATATACATCTCTTCAGTATTTCTTCCTATTGGTTCAACAAATATTTGATGTCTTTCTTTATCTGCAAAACGCACAACTTTATCTTCTATTGATGGACAATATCTTGGCCCTGTTCCCACTATTTCTCCACCATATAAAGGTGAACGATGTAAATTTTTTCTTATAATTTCATGAGTTTTCTCATTAGTATATGTCAAATAACATGGTAATTGTTCCACATCTTTTTTTATTTCATCTTCAAAAGAAAAAGCTTCAGGATTCTTATCTCCTTCCTGTATTTCCATTTTAGAAAAATCTATTGTCCTTCTATTTATTCTTGCTGGAGTACCGGTTTTAAATCTTACAAGCTCTACTCCCTCTCTTTTTAATGCCTCTGAAAGCTTATTTGCTGGAAACACTCCATCTGGTCCACTTTCAAAAGAAGTTTCCCCTATATAAATTTTTCCTTTTAAATATGTACCTGTAGCAACAATTAACGTTTTAACATTATATATGGCCCCTATATTTGTTTCTATAGATTTTATCTTTCCATCTTCCACAACAATATCAACAATCTCTGCCTGCTTTAAATATAAATTTTCTTGCTTTTCTATAGTATGTTTCATTTCCATTTGATACATTTTTCTATCTGCTTGAGCTCTCAAAGAATACACAGCAGGACCTTTAGAAGTGTTTAGCATTCTTAATTGAGTAAAAGTCTTATCTATATTTTTTCCCATTTCTCCGCCAAGACAATCTATTTCTCTTACCAAATGACCCTTTGAACTACCTCCTATATGTGGATTACAAGGCATATTTGCTATAGCTTCTAAACTTATGGAAAAAAGTAAAGTTTTTTTACCTAATCTTGCTGAAGCAAGTGCTGCTTCACACCCAGCATGTCCTGCACCAATTACTGCTACATCAAAATTTCCTCCATTATATTTCATATTTTTCAATCCTTCTTTCAACATATTTCACTAAATTTAAAAATTGTTTCACGGCTTCAAACCCGCTATTTCATCAACAATTTTCGATGTTTCACAAAATAAATTGTTCAAATTTTTAACATATTTTTTTGTTATTGCAAAATTTCTGTCCTTTGTGAAACAGAAATCATTGTTTTTAAAAATCGATTTTAACTTTTTAACAAATTTTATTATTTTTGTAATAGATTTTTTATTAACTTGTCTTATTGTCAAGTATTTTTTCTTCTCTTGTTCGCTTTTATCAAGTGTTACAGCGTTTCATATTTAAACCAATATATTAAAATGTTCGCTTTTTTTTAATTTATTTGTAAAATTTTAAATCTTTTTAACCAATTTTTTTATCTTTATTATCAAATTCAATTTTAAAGCACTTTATTTTTTTAATATAAAATTACTCATTATTTAAATTAAAATGTCTTATTTTTTATTTTCACGCTTTATTTTTACTTTCCTAAACAAAACTTAGAAAAAATTTCATTTATAATATCTTCAGATACGTTTTGACCTGTTATTTTGCCTAATTCTTCTAATGTTTGTTTCACATTTATAGAAATTATATCTATTGGCAAATTTAATTCTATAGAATTTATAGCCTCATCTATATTTTTTATTGCATTTGTTATTTGAGTTTTATGTCTTATATTTGTAATTATAACTTCTTGATCTGATTCTATCTCTTTTAAATCAAATATATTTTCAATTTCTTTATATAAATCATCTATTCCCTCTCCGTTCATAGCTGAAATTTTTATTATTTTTTTATTTGACAATATTTTATTTTCTAACACATTATTATTTTTGTCTATTTTATTTAATAAAATAATTGCATTTTTATTTTCTATTAATTTTAATATTTCATAATCTTCCTCATTCATTTCTCTAGTACTATCAAAAATTGCCAAAACCAATTCTGCACTTTCTGCAATATCTATTGCCCTTTTTACCCCTATTTCTTCTATTTTATCTGTTGTTTTTCTTATTCCTGCTGTATCAACTATTTTTAAAGGTATTCCATTTACACTTATCATTTCTTCTATTGTATCTCTTGTAGTTCCTTCAACATCACTTACTATTGCTCTTTCTTCTTTTAAAATAGTATTTAAAAGTGATGACTTCCCTGCATTTGGTCTTCCTATTATAGCTGTTTTTATCCCTTCTTTTAATATTTTTCCACTATTAAAAGTCTTTTCTAAATATAATAATTTTTCTTTTATTTCCTGCAAAATATTTTTTATATTTTTATCTTTTACTTCTTCTATATCATATTCTGGATAATCAATTTGTACCTCTATATCTGCCATAATACCCAATAACTCTTTTCTTATTTCTTCTATTTTTTTTGATAAAGCACCCTGAAGCTGATTCATAGATGCCTTTGCTTCCTTTTCTGTTTTACTATTTATAATATCTATTATTGATTCAGCTTGAGATAAATCAATTCTTCCATTCAAAAATGCTCGTTTTGTAAACTCCCCTGGCTCTGCTAATCTTGCTCCATTTTTTATACATTCCTCTAATATTTTTCTTTCTACTACCATTCCACCATGAGAATTAATTTCGCACATATCTTCCCTTGTATAACTTTTTGGATTTTTAAAAAATGAAACTAAAACCTCATCTATTTTTTCACCAGTTTCTGTATTTTTTATAAATCCATATTTTATTGTATATCCTTCTATTTTTTCTATATCAAATTTTTGTGAAATAAATATTTTTTCTAATATTTTAAAACATTCTTTTCCACTCATTCTTATTATTCCAATTCCGCCATTTCCTATTGCCGTAGATATTGCCACTATTGTTTCCATTTTTCCTCCTATTTTATTTATCAAAAAAGTCAAAGTAAGAACTCAGTTTAATTATTTTAAACTAAAATCCGAACTTTGACTTCCGATTTTTATTATATTTTACTAATAACAATTCTTCTATTTTGATTTTCACCAATACTATGAGTATCTATTCTACTATTTGATTGTAACTTACTATGAATTATTTTTCTTTCATATGCAGGCATAGGTTCCAATGTTATAGACTTTCCTGTTCTTAATACAGTTTTTGAAACTTTTTCTGCTAATTCTTCCAATACTTTCTTTCTTTTTTCTCTATAATTTTCTATATCCAATATTACTCTTACTTTATTTTCATTATTTTTATTTCCTATACTAGATAATATTGTTTGTAAAGAATTTAAAGTTTCTCCCCTATATCCTATTAAAACTCCAGAATTCTCACCATTCATTGTAACTCTTACTTCATTATCTTCAACTTTTATTTCATATTTTATATTTGTATCAAACTTATTTACAAATTCCTTTAAAAATATTTCAACTTTATTTTTAGCTTCATTTACTTCTTCAGTTGTTACTTTATATTCTTTCTTTTCAACAATTTCAGGCTTTTTTTCTTTTACAGTTAACTCTACTTTTACAACTCTAGGATCTAATATGCTAAAAAAACTTCTTTTTTCTTCGTTTTCTAATACTTTTATATCTACTTCATTTTTAGATACATTTAATATTTTTAAACCATTTTCTATTGCCTCTTTTGTGGTTTTTCCTTCAGAAATAATACTATTTGACATCTTCTTCCTCCTTTTCAAAAGACACTTTATCTATAATAAATCTTTCTACTATCATTAAAACATTACTTATTAACCAATATAATGCTAATCCTAAAGGTGCAATTATTGCTATCATTATTGACATTATTGGCATCATATACATCATACTATTACTCATTTGTTGCATACTTTCTAATGAATCTGTTTCAGATTTTTCTTTATCTTCTTTATCACCATTTACTACAATTTCTTTCTTTTTATTTTCTTCTAGCATTTTCTTTTGAGCATTTGTATTAATTTTTATAGATACAAAAGAAGTTATAACATATAAAATAGGTATAATATAAACTCTCCAATCATTTAAGCTTTCCGTTGGAACCTTACTTAAATCTAATCCTAAAAATTCCATATTAATTCTATATTTATTTAATTCTTCTTTTTTGCTTTCTAATTCTTCCCTGTTTTCTACATTTTCTTGTTGTAATTGTTGTTCTATTTCGCTATATTCTTTTTCTATTTTATCTATAATAGCTATTTCCTGGTAACTTGTAACTTTGCTTTCATTTTCTTGTTGTATTTTTGTTGTATATTCATTTATAACATTTGGATCAATCTTTTTCATATGTGTAAGTGGCTTACTTACTAAAAAGAACACTGCTAATATTATAATAATTTGTAATATAGAACTTAAACATCCTGTAAATGGACTAAATTTTTCTCTTTTATATAATTCTATTGTTTCTTGATTTAATTTTTCTGGATTATTACCATATTTTAATTGAATCTTCTTCATTTCTTCTTGCATTTTAGCATTTTTTTTCATTGATTTTTGCTGTTTTATTGTTATTGGCAATAATACTATTCTTAAAATAACAGAAAAAATAATAATTGCAATACCATAATTATTAAAGATATTATATAAAAAATTTAATAAATAGCCAAATAAATTAGATATAAAATCCATCTGATTTCCTCCATATTTTTATTTTAACGGATCATATCCACCTTTAGAAAATGGATTACACCTTAATATTCTTTTCATACCTAAAAAACAACCCTTAATAACTCCATATTTTTCTATAGCCTGAATTGCATACTCTGAACATGTTGGATAATATTTACAATGTGACCCCAAAAAACTTATTATTGGAGAAATTGTTTTTTTATATATTTTTATAATACATATAAATATTTTTTTCATTGAAAAATTCCTGCTTTTTTAAATAAATTTTGCATATCTTCATCTATGTTTTTGAATTTTATGTCAACTAATTTTGGATTTTTATTATATATTATTACTATATTATAGCCGTTTTCTAAAAAATCTTTTTGTAATCTATAACTCTCCCTTATTAACCTTTTAATTCTATTTCTTTTTACGGCTTTTCCTATTTTTTTACTAACAGCTATTCCTATTACATTTTCTTTTTTATTGTTTTTACTTATATATATAGTAATAAATTTTCCTTTATAAAATTTTCCCTTTGTTAATACATTTTTAAATTCATAATTTTTTTTCAATGTTTTTAATTTTTTCATTATACACCTTATTATAAAAAAGACCACATATTTACGTTAATATATGGCCACATTTTTATGCACTAATTTTTTTTCTACCTTTTGCTCTTCTTGCTTTTAATACGTTTCTACCTGATTTAGTTTCCATTCTTTTCATAAAACCATGTTCTTTTTGTTCTTGTCTCTTTTTTGGTTGGAATGTTCTTTTCATTTTGCACCTCCTAAATATATTAACCGTTCTACGGATTATTTACTAATAAGCTTTTAAATTATATAATACCTGTAGGATTATGTCAATAGTTTTTAGTATTTTTTCATAAAAATATTTTTTTTATTTTTATTGACTATTGATATTACTTTTTGATATTATATAGGGACAAAGGGAAAAGAAGTTTTATATTACAAAAAAATGACATACCAATTTATAGTTATACACATATGTGGATAACTATGTGCATAACTATTTTTCTTTACAATTTTTTTGGAAGGACTGAAAAAAATGCAAAATGATTTAAACGAGCTTCTTATAAAAGCTAAAGAACTTTTAAAGGAAGAAACTACTAAAATTTCTTATGAAACATGGATAAAAGATTTAGAAATTCAAAGTATGGAAAATGGAAATATTACATTAGTAATATCTACAACATTCAAAAAAGAATCTATAGAATCAAGATATCATGATTTATTAGTAAATACATTTAACTTTTTAACTAATAAACAATGTAGTGTTTCTATATTATCAAAAGAAGAAATGGATAAAAATAATGGAAATGAAGAAAGATATATTCCAAAAACTACAATAAATAATTCTACATTAAAACCAGAATATACATTTGACACTTTTGTTGTAGGTGACAACAATAGGTTTGCACATGCTGCAGCCCTAGCAGTTGCTGAAGCACCAGCCACTTCATACAATCCATTATTTATTTATGGTGGAGTTGGACTTGGAAAAACTCATTTAATGCACGCAATAGGAAACGAAATCTTAAGAAATAATAAAAATTCAAATATTTTATATGTAACATCAGAAACATTTACAAATCAATTAATAAATGCTATTAAAGATAATAAAAACGAACAATTTAGAAACATATATAGAAATATAGATGTACTTTTAATAGATGATATTCAATTTATATCTGGAAAAGAAAGATGTCAAGAAGAATTTTTCCACACATTTAATACCTTACGCGAGAACGGAAAACAAATTATTATATCAAGTGATAGACCACCAAAAGATATACCTTTATTAGAAGATAGATTAAAATCAAGATTCGAATGGGGATTAATAGCAGATATTTCAAATGCAGATTATGAAACTCGTTTAGCAATATTAAGGAAAAAGGCACAATTAGATAACATAATTATAGATGACGATGTTTTATCTAACATAGCAAATAGAATAGATACAAATATAAGAGAGTTAGAAGGTACATTAAATAAATTAATAGCAAGAGCTTCTTTAATGAATACACCAATTACTATAGAAATGTCAGAGTGGGCAATTAACGAAATAGTTACTTCAAATGAAAATACAGTTTCTTGTCCTTTTATACAAGAAACCGTAGCAAAATTTTTTAATATAGATGTAAAAGATTTAACAAGTGTAAGAAAATCAAATGATATAGTAGTACCTAGGCAAGTAGCAATGTACTTATGTAAAAATATTATTCATATGTCTTATAAGCAGATAGGTGAGAATTTTGGAAATAGAGATCATTCAACAGTAATGCATGCATGTACAAAAATAGAAAAAGAACTACAAGAAAATAACGAAACAAAGTTACTTGTGAATAGTGTGAAAAACTTAGTTTTAAGAAATAAATAGTACATATATAAATAAAAACTCAATATTTTTAAAATTTTTGTTTGTAAAAATTTATGTTTGTAAAATCAATGTCTATTTCTTCTTACGGAACAGCTACATTGGTTATCCACATAGGGGTGTTAATATACTGTTTATAACTTGTTTATAACTAACTTTTACACAATTAGAATTTTATAGTGTGAATAACTTTATAATTTATACACATAGTTATCAACATATTAAAAACATACGCAACTCAAATATTCACATAGTTTTCCACACAATCCACAGCACCTATTACTACTACTACTAAAAATATTTATAATATATAAAGGAGAGCGATGCAAAATGAAAATCACTTGCGAAAAAGAAAAATTACTTAAAGCCATTAATTCCGTAACAAAAGCAGTTGCTTCAAAAACAACAATGCCTATATTAGAAGGAATATTAATTCAAACAAATGATAATGAAGTAAAATTTACAACTTATGATTTAGAAATAGGAATAGAATATGTTATAAATGCAGATATTAAAGAACAAGGAGCAACAGTAGTAAATGCAATAATGTTTAGTGAAATAATTAGGAGATTACCAGATACAGAAATAGACATTTATATAAATGATAAAAATTTATTAGTAATAGAATGTGAAGGTTCTTTATATAAACTTGCAACAATGAATCCTGATGAATTTCCTGAATTACCACAAATAAATGTAGAAAATTCTATAGAAATAGAACAAAATACATTAAAAGATATGATTAGAAAAACAATATTTGCAGTAAGTACAGAGGAAAACAGACCAATATTCACAGGATGTTTATTTGAAATAAAAAATAATAAATTAAATGTAGTAGCAGTAGATGGTTTTAGATTAGCTTGGAAAAGCAAATTTTTACAAGAAAATGTAAATGATTTTACAGCAGTTATACCAGGAAGAACACTAAATGAAGTTAATAAAATAATATTAGATTCTTATGATAAAATAAAAATAGGTGTTGCAAAAAATCAAGCTTTATTTGAAATGGATAATTGTAAATTAGTTACGAGACTATTAGATGGAGAATTCTTAAATTATTCTAGTGTTATCCCAGAAAATTGGGAAACTAGAATAAGAGTAAATAAAAATAATATACAAAATTGTTTTGAAAGAATAAGCTTAATATCAGCATCAAGTATTGAAAAAGAAAAAAAATATCCTGTAAAATTAACAATAGATATAGGAAAAGTTACTATTTCTTGTACAAATCAAACTGGAGATGCAAAAGAAGAAATATATGTAGAAACAGAAGGTCAAAACTTGGAAGCAGGATTTAATCCAAAATATTTTTTAGATGCTATAAGAGCAATAGATGATGAAGAAATTTTTATAGATTTTGGTACAAGCATATCACCATCAATAATAAGACCAATAGAAGATGGAGACTATATTTATATGATTTTACCAATTAGATTAAAAGAATAATATAAGGAAATAAAAATGTATATAAAAAAAATTAGTTTACATAATTTTAGAAATTATAATGAACAAGAAATAGAATTAAATAAAAATATAAATATTTTTTATGGTGATAATGCTCAAGGAAAAACTAATATAATAGAATCTATTTATTTATGTTCAATAGGAAAATCATTTAGAACAAATAAAGAAAATGAACTAATAAAATTTAATGAAAATATGGCAGAAATATATATTGAATATGAAAAAATAGATAGGGAAGGAAAAATAAAATTTGAAATATCAGACAAAAAAAATATTTATATAAATTCAATAAAAATAAAAAAATTAAGTGAATTATTAGGAAATATAAATATAGTAATTTTTCATCCAGATGATATTAATATACTAAAAGAAGGGCCAAATAGAAGAAGAAGATTTTTAGATATAATGATAAGCCAATTAAGACCAAATTATGTGTATAATCTAAATATGTATTTAAAAACATTAGAACAAAGAAATAATTATTTAAAACAAATAAAATTAGAAAACAAACCAGAAGAAATGTTAGAAATATGGGACGAAAAACTAGCAGAATATGGAGAAAAAATATATAATTATAGAAATGAATTTATTGAAAAAATTAAAAACAAAATAAATGATATACATGATGGCATTACTGAAGGGAAAGAAAAATTAAAATTAGAATATATAAGTAATTGCAAAGATAAAAATGAATATTTAAAAACATTAAGAAATAATAGGAAATTAGATATAATAAAAGGTTTTACAACAAAAGGTGTACATAGAGATGATTTTATGATATATATAAATAATGAACAAATAAATATATATGGTTCACAAGGTCAAAACAGAACAGTTATATTATCATTAAAAATGTCTGAACTTCAAGTAATATATGATGAAATAGGGGAATATCCAATATTATTATTAGATGATTTTATGTCAGAGCTAGACGAAAAAAGAAGAAAGAACTTTTTAAAAAATATAAAAAATACACAAATAATAATAACATGTACAGACAAAATAGAATTAGAGGAAATAAATAAAAGTATATATGAAGTTAAAAGTGGGAAAATTACTTTACATAATTAATAAATAAAAAACGAAAGGAATGAAAAAAATGGAAAAATTTGAACATGAGTATAAGGCAGAACAAATACAAGTATTGGAAGGTTTAGAAGCCGTAAGGAAAAGACCAGGTATGTATATAGGAAGTACTTCTTTAAGGGGACTTCATCATA
>CANQRI010000114.1 GCA_947626235.1 uncultured Clostridia bacterium
TACGTGCGGTGGTGTGAGAGGGGAGAAATTCATTAAGAATTATCCTCTACTCGATTAATAAAAAACTGTGCACAATTTTTCATTATACTATGCATTAACAGCATTTAATTTTTTAGCTAAATTAGATTTTTTTCTAGCAGCAGTATTTTTTACTATAACGCCTTTTGTACAAGCTTGATCTATTTTTTTAGTAGCTTCTACAAATAATTTTTTAGCATCTTCTACATTTCCTGCTTCAATAGCTTGTTCAAACTTTTTAACAGAAGTTTTATAGCTTGATTTAATCATATTATTTCTTAATGTTTTCTTTTCTATTACATTAACTCTTTTTATAGCTGATTTAATATTTGGCATTTTTGCACCTCCCTTTAAGTTACTAATATAGCAAATAATATTCTACCATAAAATTATAAATTATGCAAGAAAAAATAGAAAAAATTGGGACTTTTTCATTTGCCAGTTACAATATTAATGCAAAAATAAAAAAATTTGTAAAAAAATTTGCAAAAATATTATAAACAATATATAATGTAAATACAATAAAAGAAAAACGAAAGAACAAAATGAAAGGAGCGATTTTTATGAACGTAAAAATAACAGGAAAGGAACTTAAAGCAACAGATGCCATAAAAGATTATATTGAAAGAAAAAGCGAAAGATTAGTAAAATATTTTGGAGATGATCTTGATGTGACAGCAACAATAAAATCAGAAGGAAAGGAACAAGTTGCAGAATTACATGTAATAGGAGCTGGAAATGTGTACAGAGCTGTAACTGCACATAAAGACTTATATGCATCAATAGATAAAGATATTGATATATTAGAAGGTCAAATAAGAAAAACAAAAACAAAAAATGACAAACAAAATATGACAGAATCTATAAGAACAAAAGAAGCAGCAAAAACTATGGGAAATGAGCCAGAAATAGAAAATGAAATAATAAAAACAATTTATTATGAAATAAAACCAATGGCTCCAGAAGATGCAAAACTAGAGTTACAAAGTAAACCTCAAAATACATTTTTAGCATTTATTAATATAGATACAGAAAAAGTAAATGTTATTTATAGACTAAAAGATAATAAAAATTATGGTTTAGTAGAGCCAGAAGCATAAAGTATATTAATAATTTTAGAAGGAATAAAATTTATATTTTATTCCTTTTTTGTTTGCAAAAATTCATTTACAAATTATATCTTTTATTATAAAATGAAATTATAGTATATTTATAGAAAGGAAAGTACCAATGGAAGCTATTGTTTTTGTAGGAATTATAATATTTGTAATATTAATAGTAATATTAGTACAGTACAATAAATTAATAAAGTTAAGAAATAAAGTTAGACAAGCAGAATCTGGAATAGACGTATATTTAACACAAAGGTTTGACTTGATTCCAAACCTTGTAAGTATAGTAAAAGAGTATACAAACTATGAAGAAAAAATATTAATTGAAATTGCAGAATTAAGAGAAAAATATAATAAAGAAAAAAGTTTGCAAGATGGTGAAAAATTAAATCATGAGTGTAAACAATTAATAGCAGTTGCTGAAAACTATCCAGAATTAAAGGCAAGCGAACAATATTTAAATTTACAAAAATCTTTAACTAAAATGGAAAATCAGTTGCAAGCAGCAAGAAGAATTTATAATATGGAAGTTACTAATTATAATACAGCAATTAACGTATTTCCAAGAAATATTATAGCAAAAATGTTAGGATTTAAAGATGCTAATTTATTTGATGCAGATTTACCAGAAAATTAGAATTTTATGAGGAATAAAAAATGGATAATAATTTTGAAGAAATTTATAAAAAGATAATAAGTGAGTTGAATGCAGAAGATATAGAACAATCTAAAAAAATAAAATTGGAAAGTAAAGAGATTGCTATAATAGTAGTACTTTTTGTAATATCATTATTTACATGTTCATTACCAATATTTTTAGCTGTATTACTAATAATGTATATTACAATAATTTCAAAAAAAACTAGAAATAAGAATAAATTTTTTAAACAAAATGTAATGACAAAAATGGTAAAATATTATAATGATAGTTTTGAATATAATGCTAATATGGGAATTGGTAGTGCAGAATATAGTCAAATATGGAAAGAACATTATGATAGATATTATGCAGAAGACGATATAAAAGGAATTTTAGCAAATAATTATAGTTTTGAAATGTCAAATGTAAAAGCTCAAATTGTTTCAAAAGATTCTAAAGAAAAAGAAGTACTAAGAGATATATTTAGTGGAATTTTTGCAAAAATAAATTTACCAGTGGATTTTAAAAGTGAATTATATATATGTGAAAAATCAAGAAGTATAAAAGATCAAGAAAAAATAAGGATGGATTCTAGTGAGTTTGAAAAGCATTTTAAAGTATATGGTCAAAACAAGATGACTGCATTTCAATTATTAACTTTAGATATTATGCAAATGTTAATAGAATATAAAGAACAAAGTAAAATAGAATTTGAAATATGCATAAAAAATGATAAACTTTATATTAGATTTTTTATTGGGGATGTCTTTGAATTAGGTATGGCAGAAAATACTACCAATCATGACGTTATTCAAAAACATTATTACATTTTAAATTTTATTGTAAAACTTTCTGAAAAATTATCAAATATTATAAAAGAAATGCAATAAGAAGAAGGAGCTATTTTAATAAAAAATAAGCTCTTTTTTTGTGAATATTAAAATTTTTAAATAAAAATGTAACAAAATGAAATAAGAAACGTCTTATATGCAAAGGAGGATAAAAGCATGCAGAGTATTGATGAAATATATAAACAATATTTTGAAATAGTGAATAAATATTTATTCTGCTTAACCAGAAATAGTGATATAGCTGAAGAGTTAACTCAAGAAACTTTTTATAGAGCAGTAAAGAAAATACATACTTTTAAGGGAAATTGCAAAATATCTGTATGGCTATGTGAAATAGCAAAGAACTTATGGTATGACGAATTAAGAAAAAACAAAAAGTTAAAAAATGTAGAAGAACAAGATATTTTTACATATCAGGAAGAAAATGTAGAAGAAACTATAATAGCAAATGAAGAAAAAATTAGTTTATACAAGAAATTGCAGAAATTAAATGAGCAAACTAGGGAAGTTATGTATTTAAGAATAACAGGAGAATTAAGCTTTAAGGAAATTGCTGAAATTATGAATAAAACAGAAAATTGGGCAAGAGTTACATATTACAGGGGAAAACAAAGATTAAAAGAAATGCAATAAATAATAAAAAATAAATTGTGAAATTAAAAGAAAGGAATGTGATTAAAATGAAAGAGAATTGTGAAGTAATACAAGATTTATTACCAAACTACATAGAAAAATTAACATCAGAAAAAACAAATGAATATATAGAAAATCACATAAAGGAATGTACAGAATGCGCAGAGATGTTAAAAAATATGAGAAGTGAAATAAAAAGTGAACCTAAAAATGCAAATAAAAAAGAAATAAACTATTTGAAAAAGTATAATAGAAGATTAAAAGGTTTAGCAGTTATAATATTATTAATTGCAGTAATATATGTTGTAATTATTGGTAATAAAATGCTAATTTTAAACAAAATTACAAGCAAAGCTCAAGAAAGTATGCAAAATAATAATTATTATATAAGAGCTGTTTCATTTAGTGGAACTACAATGCGAATAGATGAAACATACAAAAAAGGTGAAAAACAAATAACAAAAGTAAAGATTTATGAGAGTGAATATGCAGAACAAAGTGTAGAATACATATACTATATAAACGGAAATAAAGTTACTTATTATATACAAAATAATAATGCAAAGATAGAAAAAGTAGGAGAAGGTATAAGAAATGAAGATGGAGCCCAAAATTTACCACTACAAGAGGCTAAAACATTATATACATATAATGAAAATATTTGGCTATTTTTGAAAAATGCGATAATGTCATCAGTAAGTACAGTAAAATGTAATGGTAAAGAATGTTATTACTTTCTTAATTTAGAAAATACTGGAATGGTCAAAAGTGAAATGAGTACAGAAATTTATTTTGATAAAGAGACTGGACTTCCAATAAGAGTAATAGGTGGTACAGAAGAAAATTCAGATGGTATTTGGGATTCTGTTATAGATTTTAAATATGAATTTAATACAGTAACTGATAGTGATGTAGAAGAACCAGTAGTTAATATGTAAGGAAATATTCAAATGAAAGAAGATGGGTTTATTAAATTAAAAACCCATCTTTTAGTGCGACAGGCATGCCGTTTAGCTAATCGGTGAAAGTCCGTATTGGAGGTTCATATCGCCAACCAATTAGAGAAAC